>DATLTI010000058.1:0-2377 GCA_035533675.1 Acidimicrobiales bacterium
CACGTGGGAGCAAAATTCGTTGCGCTCAAGATCTCATGCCCACCTGGTCCTAATCTCGAAGCCCGTGCCAGAGCGCTCCGCTATTTAGCTCTTCCCGAGGGGGTCGCCACGGGCCATACCGCTGATGATCAGGCCGAGACGGTGCTGCTCAATCTCCTGCGTGGCTCTGGCCGTGACGGGTTGAGCGGAATGCGGAGGGGTCTGCGCCACCCGATCCTCTCGTTGAGAAGGTCAGAGACCGTTGCATTTGCAGACGCCCTCGGAGTCGAGGTTGTACACGATCGCTCAAACGATGACCCGAAGTATCGACGCAACCGCGTTCGCCAGGAGCTCATTCCCCTGTTCGATGACATTGCTGGTAGAGACCTTGTTCCGGTGATCGTGCGCCAAGGTGACCTCTTACGAGATGAATCGACACTGCTTGACGAACTTGCCGCGCACATCGATCCGACTGATGTGCATGCGCTTCGCGCCGCACCGATTGCGCTTCGCCGACGCGCCCTTCGAAAGTGGCTTCGCGAGCACTCCAAGGATGGTTATTTTCCTGATTCTTTTGTGATCGAGCGTGTCCTGCGGGTGGTCAATGGCGAGGTGATTGCCTGCGAGATCGCCGGTGGCCAGCGGATCAAACGATCGATGGGCAGGCTCTCGATCGAGGACCCGAAGTAGCTGCGCGTGGGGCACAAAGTCGACTTTCTCTTACGACTAAGGTCGGCAAGGTGACTGAAACCGACTATCAACGGCTCGCCGGCCCGAACGGTGGAGCGACCGACGGACTCAACCTCGGCAAGGTCTTGATCTCGAAAGAAAAGATTCACGAGCGCGTTGTCGCACTCGGCGCACAGATCACCCGCGACTACGTGCACAGGGCGCCGCTGCTTGTTGGGGTGCTCAAGGGTGCAGTGATGTTCATGTCCGATCTCGCACGCGCGATCGATCTCCCTGTCGAGCTCGATTTCATGGCGGTCTCGTCCTATGGCGCGGCGACCAAGACGAGTGGCATTGTACGTATCGTCAAAGATCTTGATATCGATCTTGGGGGACGGGATGTCATCATCGTTGAAGACATCGTCGACAGTGGTCTGACACTCTCGTATCTGCGCAAGGGTCTCCTCGCACGTCATCCGGCAAGTCTCGAGATCTGCGCGTTGTTGGTCAAGAAAGAACAACAGCGTGCGCAGATCAATGTCTCCTATGTTGGATTCGAGATCCCCGCGGAGTTTGTCGTGGGATACGGCCTTGATGTCGCGGAGCGCTATCGCAACCTTGCAGATATCTGGGTTGTCCAAAACAAGGACCTTCCATGACCGAAGAAGCCCCGTCGCGTTCCAGGGTCGATATCGAGCGAGCTGCCGCTGCAGTTCGCGAGTTGCTTATCGCAGTCGGTGAGGATCCCGACCGTGATGGACTTCGCGAGACTCCGCATCGCGTCGCGCGAATGTATAAAGAGCTCCTCCATGGCGTGGGCAAAGATCCCAGTCGGTATCTTGAGAAGATGTTCCCGCTCGAGCACGACGAGATGGTGATGGTACGAGACATCCCGTTTACCTCTTTGTGTGAACACCACATGGTTCCGTTCATCGGTGTTGCCCATATCGCCTACATCCCGAATGCAAGCGGGACGATCACGGGCCTGTCAAAACTTGCGCGCCTCGTCGAGGGCTACGCGCAGAGACTTCAGGTGCAAGAACGTCTGACGACCGATATTGCAAACGCGCTCGAGAGCGCGCTCGATCCGCGTGGTGTGGTCGTTGTCATTGAGGCAGAGCACCTCTGCATGACCATGCGCGGGGTGAAAAAGCCCGGAACCTCTACGGTCACCTCAGCGGTCAGAGGGATCTTTCGGACCGATATCTCGGCCCGTGCCGAGGCGATGGCGTTTGTTCAGGGTCGCCGTCAGAAACTTTAGAAAACTTGGGAAAACACCCGCCTTCACAGGCACAAAGGGTCGTAATCTTGAAATTGTGCAAACCCTCGTCATGGGCGTCGTCAATGTCACTCCAGACTCTTTTTACGATGGAGGGAACCACTTCGATACCGACGAGGCGATAGCGTTCGGTCTTTCACTGATTGAACAGGGGGCCGACATTCTCGACGTCGGTGGTGAGTCGAGTCGTCCCGGTGCAACTCCAGTGGATGAGGATGAGGAGCTCCGCCGGGTCCTCCCAGTCATCAGTGTTCTCTCGCAACACTGTCGGGTCTCGATTGACACCATGAAACCAAACGTTGCCCGTCTCGCGGTAGAGGCGGGCGCAACGCTGATCAATGACATCACCAGCACACTTCAAGAAGTTGCCGCCGAGACCGGTGTGGCGATTGCCCTGATGCACATGCAAGGAACTCCACAGTCGATGCAGGACCAGCCGCACTATGACGA
>DATLTI010000059.1:0-3437 GCA_035533675.1 Acidimicrobiales bacterium
CCACCAATGACAGGAAGACCAAGGACACCGAGCTGCTTCATGTTCGCGAACAGCGTTGCCGCCGTCTGCGGGTCGGTCTCGGTGATCAACGCCTGAACGTGTGCTGCCTTGAGTTTTGCAACCTCGGTCCGATACGAGGGCTGGTCGACCTGGACGGTCAGGTTCAGGGCGATCTTTCCACCGTGGTTGGCGTACTCCTTGACGATACCGGGAACGTCAGACTGCGAAGTTCCGCTCGAGTCAAAGATCAACGCAACCCTCTTGTAGCCGAGGTGGAGCGTCGTCTGCGAGAGTGCGGTTCCCATCGCCGAGTCCGGCGAGGCCAGCCGATAGAGGTACTTGTACGGGCTCTTGTCAAGAGCCGCCGGTCCCGCGAGGCTCATCGTGACGACCTTGTGGCTGTTCATCAACGGAGCAAGCGCAGTTGCGTTCGACGAGTCGAGTCCGAGCATTCCTGCCAGCCCCGCGTGCTGGACGAACAGCCGCTGGATCGCGGGAAGCGCGTCTATAGGGTCTGACCCGGAGTCTGTCGCGATGACCGAAACCGGATGGCCGTTGATGCCACCCGCGGCGTTGATGAGCGCTGCGCCCATCGTCACCGGAGGAAGGTTGAACGTCGTGCCGATGAACGCGTTGGCACCCGAGAACGGGCTGAACACGTCCATCTGCACCGCCGCCCCCGATGGCTTGTGTGACACCGCCTTCGGGCTCGCCGAGGCGCATCCCGAGAGTGCGATTGCCGGTGCAACCGCGATGACAAGCGTAACGAATTTCATCTTTCCTCTTAGGAAAAGAGGTTGTCTACCCATGCTGTCCCCCTTGCTTTTTTTTCGCCAATGTTGGCTGGTGCTGTGCTGCTTAGGTTTATGCCCCCTCCGGTACCGTCGGCTCAGCGCTGAGCGTGAGCTGTTGGCCCATGAAGATTCTTCCGAGATCGTGCACGTTTGCGAGCATCGTCTCTCCGGTCGCCTCGAGCGCGTTGCGCCCATCGACGAGAACGTAGACCAAATCTGCAATCGCCATGATCGCCTTGGCCTTTTGCTCAACGACGAGCAGCGCGAGCCCGTCGTTGCGCAGGATCTCCAGGTGTTCCCAGACGAGGTTCATCGCCCTTGGGCTCAGCCCCGCACTCGGTTCGTCCATGATCACGAGCTTTGGCGAGCCCATCAGTGCACGCGCGATGGCCAGGATGCGGCGCTCTCCTCCACTCAGGGTACGCGCGCGTTGTTTGAGGCGCGGCGCAAGGAGGGGAAACAGCGTCAGCACCTCCTCGCGCTTTTGATCGCGGGTCTTCTTGGCGATGATGCCACCGACGAGAAGATTCTCGCCCACCGTCAGATGGTCAAAGACATCCCCGACCTGGGGAACATAACCGATTCCGGCGCGTACGATCTGGTCTGGACGAAGTCCATGCACCGGCGCTTCATCGAGCGTGATCGAACCGTTGCGCGGATGCAAGATCCCCATGATCGTCTTGAGCAACGTGGACTTGCCGGCACCGTTTGGTCCAATGAGCGCGACGAGACGTGCGGATTCGGCGCGCATGTTGACGTTGTGGATGATCGGAACGGGACCATAACCCGCGGTCACGTCGGTGACGACCAGTTCGTGTCGCGCCTCGCCAGGGTTTGACCCAGGCACAGCCAACGTTGTGGCGTGCACCGAATCAGTCAAGGTAGGCCTCCAGGACGCTTTCGTTCTGGCGCAGCTCGCCCATCGGCCCGTACGCGAGCACGCTTCCCTGAGCCATGACGTAGACGTTTTCGCACAGACGGTCGACGACCTCGAGATCGTGCTCGATGACCAAGAAGGTGAGTCCGGTTTTGTTGAGTTCGAGAATGTGATCGACAAGCCGGTCGATCAGGACGCTCGACACCCCTGCCATCGGTTCATCAAGCACCAACATCGTCGGATCGGCCATCAGCGCGCGGGCGATCTCGAGCAGGCGCTTCTGGCCGCCACTGAGGTTTCCCGCGTACTCATCGGCGAGCTTGAAAAGGCCAAACTCAACAAGCAGGTGGCGCGCCCTCTCTAACAGTTCATACTCCTGGCGGTTCCAGACCGACTTCCTGAACATCGCATTCCAGAACTTGGTTCCCACCTGCCGAGGCGCGACGAGCATGTTCTCCAACAGCGTCATGTTCGGGAACTCGCTCGAGAGCTGGAAGGTGCGGATCAGGCCAAGCCGTGCGACCTGGTACGAGGCAAGGCCCGTCGTCTCCCGACCGGCAAATACGATCCGGCCCTCCTGGCCCTTTGTGTGACCGGAGATGATGTTGACCATCGTCGACTTGCCAGCACCGTTTGGTCCGATCAATCCGGTGATCGAACCGCGGTCAATCTTGAGCGAGGCGTGATCGACCGCCTGGACGCCACCGAAGGCGCAGCTGACCTCATCGACCTCCAAGATCGCATCACTAGTCATGGAAGCGCACCTCCTCCTCTGCGACCTGCTCGGCAATCGTTGCCACAGCAGGAAGATCAAAGGTGCTTGACATCATCGCGGGAACAAACTCAGGAGCGTGCTTCCAGCGTCCCTTTTGTTCTGGTAAGAGACCAGAGGGGCGGAACCAGAGGAATGCAACCAGGGCAACTCCGTAGATGATCCACTGGATCGCATAACCGAGCTCGGGATTCGCGGAGATTCCTGGCAAGAAGGGAAGCCCCTGGCCGACGACGACATAGGTCATGAATGTACCGAGCGCGACGCCCCAGTTGTTGCCCCGGCCACCGATGATCATTGCTGCCGTCGCCGGGAAGATCTCCGTGAACGACCAGGGCGCAATGCCCCACGCGGTCACGAATTCAGCGAGCAGTGCTCCAGAGAGCGCCGCCATCCCGCCACCGCACACGGTTGCAAGAAGTCGCACACGGAATGGGTTGATGCCAAGCGTCGTGACCGCCGACTCATTCTCACGCACTGCCTTTGCCATCCGGCCAAGTGGTGAATGGATAAATCGCTGACAGAACAGAAAGGTGGCTGCGCACAACACGGCACTCAGTGCGAGGAAGATGAGCTGGTAGTTGTTGTACGAACTCGACAATGACGCGAGCGGCTGCTTGATACCCGTCAGTCCGTTGCTTCCTCCAAGAAACTTCGGGTATCCCTCGACGAGCGTCGAACAGATCGTCAAGATCGCAAGCGTGATGATCGCAAGGTAGTGACCGCGCATCCGATAGAGCGAAATCATGCCAACAATAAGCCCCCCGATCATTCCGCAGATGACCGCAAGGATGATCGGTAGCGGAAATGGGAGCGAGACGCCAAAGAAATACTGTTGCAGTGAATTCGCAGGCTCTGGTCCAATCGAAAAGATCGTTGCTGCATAGGCGCCTATTCCAAGAAACAGCACGAACCCAAGGTTTGCCATGCCCATCAACCCGAGCTGAAGGTTCGCGCTCAATACAAGAATCAGGTCGATGAAGAAATAGATCCC
>DATLTI010000060.1:0-2218 GCA_035533675.1 Acidimicrobiales bacterium
CGCGCGACTGAGCGAAGTACTTTGGATAGTTGATCTCAATCGCCAGTCGCTCGATCGCGTTGTGCCGGACATTGCCGCGAGAAGGTTCGAGGCGATGTTCGCCGCTGTTGGCTGGCATACCATCACGGTGAAATACGGATCCCGTCTTCGAGAACTCTTCGGCCTAGACGGAGGTGAGGTTCTCCAACAGCGGATTGACGAAATGACCAACGGGGAGTACCAGCGTCTTCTCCGAACGCCGCCACGTCAAGTACGTGATCTTCTCGCCGGTGATGGTCATGAGCGTCGTGATCTGCTTCGCGTGCTCGACGGGATCGAAGACGAGACGATTGTCGAAGCAATTCGTGCGCTTGGAGGTCATGATCTCGGCGATCTGATCAATGCATTCCAAGCGGCCGATCAGATTACTGATCGTCCAACAGTGATATTTGCCTACACGGTCAAAGCGTGGGGGTTGCCAACTCAGGGTCACCCCGAGAACCACTCGGCGGTATTGTCGACTGAACAGTGGCGCGAGCTCGGCGGGAAGTTGAACGCGGATCCGGAAGACCCCTGGGCTCTATTTCCTCATGAAAGCGAAGAAGGTCGAAGGTGCGCAGCCGCGGCCGTGCGGCTTACGCGCAGCGAGTGCAAAGCAAATCCTGCGATCAACGTTCCCGTCGACTTTAAAAGATCCCACCTTGGCGCCGAGTCAACACAGCAGGCGTTCGGAAGGTTCTTCCTTGACGTGTTGCGCGAGGCCCCAGATGTTGCCGACCGAGTCGTTACGGTTAGTGCCGATGTCGCTTCATCGACAAATCTTGGCGGATGGATCAACCGAATTGGCATTTGGAATCCTGAAGACCGCCCCGACTGGTTTGCCGAAAGCGCCGAGACCCTTTTGCATTGGAGAGAATCGAAAAGAGGCCAGCACATCGAGCTGGGTATTGCCGAGGTCAACCTCGTGGGGCTGTTATCGGAACTGGGACTCACATGGTCTCGCGACGGAGAGCCACTGTTTCCAATCGGATCGATTTATGATCCATTCGTTGGGCGCGCGCTCGAACCATGGTCATTTGGTATGTATGCCGGCGGCCAAAGCATCTTGGTCGGGACGCCATCAGGGATCACGCTTGCTCCTGAAGGCGGTGCGCACCAATCAGTCATCACGCCTTCAATTGGTATCGAACAGCCTCAGTGCGTCGCATGGGAACCCGCCTTCTCGCAAGACCTCGAGTGGGCGCTTCTCTGGGCGTTCAGTCGACTTGGGCAACCCGATGGCACGTCCTCGTACTTCCGCCTGAGCACAAGACCGATGGATCAGGAACTCGCTGGGGTTCCAGTCGATCCGATCGAGCGCGAGAACCGCCGTAATTGCGTGCTCTCGGGCGGCTACCGGTTACGGACAGCAGTTCAACACATACCCGATGTGACCCTCGTCGGTACTGGCGTTGTAATGACCGAGCTCATGGCGGCAGCGTTGGAGCTCGAGCAATTTGATTTGGAATGCGACGTGATTTGCCTTACTTCTGCGGACTTGATCTTTCGCGCATTTCAAGCCCGACAAGGTCTGGCAGCTGGCGATGACTCAATTCTCACAACACTTTTTCCTGTCGATCGAGCAGGGCCAATAGTCTCTGTGCTCGATGGTCATCCGCACACCCTCTCTTTTCTTGCAGGGATCAACGCGACGCCCATTGCCTGTCTCGGGGTGGACGACTTCGGACAGTCAGGCGATATTGACGCCCTCTATTCGCATTTTGGAATTGATATTTCAACGATCGTTGGAGCGGCATTAGATCTCATTGACGCGAAGACCAATGTCCCGGTTGATATGCGACTAGCCAAGAATGTCAGTTCGGGTGTCTCCAAATATTCATAATGCACCATAGAGAGGTGCTTCATAACACGCGGACCGAGCACACATCTTGGGTTCAAGGAGTCGTCACGACGCGGTCCTCTTGAGGATTTTTGGTTACTGCCTGAGTTTGTTTGGGGGCTAGTTAGGACTCGGGAGATGTCTCATCGTCGACGATCTCACAATCCAGAGTACGCAGCGAAGAACGATCGCATTATCATCTCGGCCGACGCGGACTTTGATACGTTGCCTGTACTGGGCGAGCTAACGAAACCTTCGTTTGTGTTCCTCCGCTCCTCCGATCATTTGGCCCCAGATGCTCAGGTAGAGCTCGTACTGTCAAACCTTGAGAACCTTGCCATGGAACTCGCACGTGGCGCG
>DATLTI010000061.1:0-1345 GCA_035533675.1 Acidimicrobiales bacterium
GACTGGCAAATACCGAAGGGGTGCACCGATGCCGGAGGGAACGCGTATTGCCAAGATGGCAGACGAGCGTCGTCAGGAGACGCTGAACGAGCACAATCTCGATATTGTCGAAAGACTCATTTCGTTCGCCTCTGAGCATGACCGATCGTTGCTCGAGCTCGCATTTTCATGGCTGCTCGCGAAGCCAGCTGTTGCCTCGGTCATCGCGGGAGCATCAAATCGGATACAACTTGGAGAGAACGTCGAAGCAGTCTCGTGGAAGCTCTCTGATGGCGAACTCGCGGCCATCGACACGATCACAGCCGCGTAGCCGTTAGCACTACGATGAATTTTGGCTGAGATCGAAGCAGTTCGTTGCGAGGTGCTTAGCTGGTCCACTTTTTGGGACCTAGGTCAAATGGTCGGGAAGGCGGGATTCGAACCCGCGACCTCAGCGTCCCGAAAGCGATCGGGGCACTTTGCGCCATCAGCAGAAACTCACAAAAACAGGCGTTGTACAGGGAGTTTGCTTGACCACTGTGATCCTTAAGTAACCAAGAAAATCCACCTTTTCGCGCACGATCGCGCACGCAGCGCGCACGAAATTCATGTTGAATAATCCGTCGATTCACCATGGTGGAACATCATTGCAGGGAGGCACGAAGTGCTCGCTGGTGGCCGCGGAGAATGTTGAGGTGGGCTTAATTTTGCCACTTGCCTATCGTTTGAAGAGCTCAGGTTTGGAACTGACGGAATTGATTCGGGGCGTTCTGTCGGTGCCTTGACATTTCGTATAATACTGACTATTTTTATAGTCATGACAGAGACACGTTCACTCGCTGACATCAAGGCCCATCTCTCAGAGGTCGTCGATCGCGTGGAATATCAACACGATCGCGTTGTCTTGACGCGTAATGGTCGGCCAGCCGCTGTCCTTGTGAGCCCTGACGAACTTGAGGCGCTCGAGGACACCCTCGATCTGTTGTCGAATCCCCAGGCTTTGAAAGAGATCGCTATTGCTCGGAGCGAGATCTCCAAAGGTCGCGTCATTGACAGCGAATCTCTGCGGGCGAAGTATCTCGCGCGTTGACAAAGGAAGACTGGCAACTCGAAGTTGCATCTTCCGCTGCTCGCTCGCTTGAACGATTACCGGCCAAGGTGGCGACCGCGGTGGTGGAGTTCATGCTCGGACCACTTACCTTGGAGCCTCGCCGCGTTGGGCATCCTTTGCAACGCGAATTAACCGGTCTATGGACTGCTCGCTGCGGGGTTTACCGGATCGTGTATGAACTCAAAGAGGAACAACGAACCATACAAGTGCTGTGGATAGATCATCGATCCGATGTCTACCGGAATCATTAGGTCT
>DATLTI010000062.1:0-1428 GCA_035533675.1 Acidimicrobiales bacterium
AAGGTGACGATCTGTGCCACGTGGTCCCAGCCATAACGCTCCGAGGCATAGCGGATCATCTCTGAGCGATATCGTTCGTCGAAGTCCATGTCGATGTCTGGCATCTGCTTGCGACCCGGGTTCAGGAAGCGCTCAAAGATAAGGTCATAGCGGATCGGGTCGATATCAACAATGCCAAGGCAGTATGCGACACAGCACCCTGCTGCAGAGCCACGACCGGGACCGACGCGGATGTTTGATCTGCGCGCATGTTCAATGAGATCCCACACCACGAGAAAGTAAGCAGGAAAACCCATGCTCTCGATGACACCGAGCTCGTAATCGAGACGTTCGGTCACCGCGGCTGGAAGCGAATCTCCATAACGCCGCTTTGCGCCCTCATAGGTGAGATGTCGAAGGTACCGCGACGCAGATTCCTCATAAGAGTCTCGTAGAAACTCGTGAGGAACGGGGAACTGTGGAAGCGTCGGATTCCCGAGTTCGATCTCAACTTGCGCGCGCTCTGCGATCCATAGCGTGTTGTCACAGGCCTCTGGAATCTCAGAGAAGAGCTCGCGCATCTCCCTTGCACTCTTGAGATAGTGCTCTTGGCCTTCAAACTTGAATCGCTTTGGGTCATCGATGGTCGCACCGGTCTGCACACACAGCAGTGCATCGTGCGATATTGCATCGACGCGCTCGCAGTAGTGGGAATCGTTGGTCGCGACGACGGGCGCTCCAATTCTCTTTGCAATCTCAATCAATTTTGGGTTGGTCCGCCGCTGCTCGACAAGACCGTGGTCCTGCATCTCGATGAAAAGGTTGTCCTTTCCAAAGACATCCTGTAGCCGAGCGGCAAGCGATACGGCCTCTTCGAAGCGGTCGTTAAGAAGCGCCTGGAGCACCACACCACCAAGACACCCCGTCGTTGCAACGAGTCCTTCGTGATAGCGCTCGAGCAACTCCCAGTCGACGCGTGGCTTGTAGTAATACCCCTCGAGATACGCGTCTGACGAGAGCTTCATCAGATTTGCATATCCCTTCGCATTTTCCGCGAGGACAGTGAGGTGGTAGTAGAGCTTCTCGCCGCGGTCACCCTCTCCGCCGGTGTCATCGACACGCCCACGGCGGACTGGTCGGTCAAAACGAGAGTTTGCTGCCATATAGGCCTCGGTACCGATGATCGGCTTGATGCCCTGATCGACACATTGCTTGTAGAAATCGAGGACGCCATACATGTTTCCGTGATCGGTAATCGCGATCGCAGGCTGTCCGTCTCGTATCGCAGTAGCCACGACATCGCGCACACGGGCTGCTCCGTCGAGCATGGAGTACTCCGTGTGTTGATGCAGATGGGTAAAGGACTTACCCGAACCGGATGATGTCATCCGCGCGCCTCCACAGGTCTTGGCACTGCCGCTGCCCACACCGGGTGGACGAAGTTACAGA
>DATLTI010000063.1:0-19289 GCA_035533675.1 Acidimicrobiales bacterium
GAGCATCCGGCAGTCCACGATCGCCTGGCCAGCGCCGTTCGAGCCGCGCGGCACCATTGGGTGAGCAGCGTCTCCAAGCAGTGTGACGCGTCCCTCGGTCCACTTTTCGAGTGGTTCTTGGTCGACCATCGGGTATTCCAAAAGTGTGTCCGCGTCCTCGAAGATCTTTGGAACGTCGAGGAAGTCAAACTTCCAGTCAGCAAAGACGTCGATGAAGTCTTCGAGCTTGCCCGGACGGCCCCAGTCGCGCTCTAGGTGCTTGTCGCTCTCGACCGCGGCGATCCAGTTCATCGCCTGGAGTCCCTCTGCGTTTGCCTGGCGGCACGGGTAGATCGTCAGCTTGCCGCTCGTGTACCAGCCGATTCGCAGCATCGATGATCCTGAGAGATAGGGCTTGGCATAGGTGATGCCGCGGAACATGTTGTAGCCCTGATAGAGCGGAGCACCCTCATTCGGGTTGAGCTGCTTACGAACGACCGAATGGATGCCGTCCGAGCCGATCATGATCGGTCCGCGGATCTCTGCCTGGCTGGTCGAACCCGAAGCATCGGTGATGTCATAGAAGGCGCTGACGCCGTCGTCGTCCTGCTCGAACCTGGTGAGGCGGTGTCCAAGGTGGATGTGGTCCGCTCCAAGGCGCTCGTTTGCCTTTGCATAGAGCACGTCGTAGATGTCGGCACGGTGGATTGAAAGCTGTGGCCATGCGACACCGTCTGCTGCGCCGATTGGCTCTGAATAAACGAACTGACCGAAGCGGTTGTAGAAAACCGACTCAGTTGCGATCAGACACTTCTCGAGCAGTGCACTGACGACATCGAGATCGCTGAGGATTTTAGAGGCATGGGGCAGGATCGAGATGCCGACACCGAGGGGTTTGATCTCGCGCACGGCCTCATAGACGTGACATTCGATGCCAAGTCGATGAAGATCGAGCGCGAGGGTGAGTCCCCCGATTCCACCTCCGTTGATGATGACTGGATTTGTTTCCATGTAGCGACCTCTCGGTGCGAAGAAATAAGTGCCGTGAGCCTAGAACACATCCTGGTTCTCGAGACAATCACGCGAAGAGGCGACCCCCGTTTAGCATGTCGAGGTGATGGCTCTGGAAGCCGTTGACGGGCTGGTCAAAGAACGCCGTTATCTCAGTGCGTTGACCGTCCGATATGGCTCGTCGCTTGGGACATGGAAGAGAAAGTACGACCTGCCGGAGTGACCGGGCTTGGTGTTTTTCACCGTTACCGACGGGCTCGACGCGCTGATAGGTCGATAGCGCACGATCATCTCCCAAACCAACGTGAATGCGATGAAAGGCTGGTGCGCGCGGCTGCAGCTGTGATTTGGCAACGCCAAGGTTGAATCAACGCTGGCCTAAGCGGCGTACCCGTTCAAACCAACATGGATCGGGTGTCCATAGACGAGCACCCGATAGGGGCCGACGGCATAGACGTCCTTGGCGGGCCCGAAGGTGTGACGCGCGCTCGCACGGGTGATCGCGTCGACATTGACGTTCGCGTTATAGACGAGGAAATTGGTCGATGGGCTCTCATACCAGACGTCAAGTGACTGTCTCGCGTAGCGCTCGATCGAACCGGTTGGCCCGGTGATGACGGGTCGCACGCGGATCGCATTGTCACTTAACACCGTGGAGATCGACGCGCTCCAATAACCACCGAGCCCATCGCTGAGATGGTGAGACTTCAAGAGCGCGATGAGCGCGATGATCTGTTGTGGGGGAGAGGTCTCGGCGATGGTGTATCCACCACCGGCGACAATCGCCAGTGAGAGGAGTGCTCCGATACCTACAAGCGGTCGACGAAGCGTTGATGTGAGCCGGTATGGCCGACTGAACAGGCGCGCGCAGAGAATGACCGCGAAGATCAATCCCGCCGAGAGATAGCGCGCCTCGGCGTCAGATCCGGTGGTGGCGAGATAGGCATAGGTGCTAAGTGATCCGAGCACTCCGATGACGAGCAGATCATCGAGCTCCCAGTGTCGATCGTCATCTTGTGGTGGCTGAATGACCAGCCCGCGAAACATCTGGAAGAGTGCGAACAGAGCACTCAGAGCAACGAGCAATACCTCTGCGAAATGTGCGAAATTGAGCGCGGTGGGGATGGGACTCGTTCCAAAGGGACCAGTTCCCGCGCCCAGCATATTCGCGGCGTAATGGAGCCCAGGGATCACGTTCGAGAGCGAAAGCGAGAGATTGTTCGGTGTGCGCGGTGGGGCAAAGGTGAATGCACCGAGCGCGGCGGCGATCTTTCTGATCCCAAAGGCAAGGATCCCTGCCGAGAGCGCGACCAAGATGCGACCGATTCCGGCACGGACATTCCACGTTCGAAGCATTGCAACGATCCCAGCAACCGCGATTGGCAGCACACCGAGCGAGAGGGTCTGGAGATCGCCGAGTATTCCCGCACACAACAACAACGAAGCACATAGGTAACGGATCGGCCGCTGAACGCGGATAACCAGCGCGAAGGCTGCCAGACAGTAGAGCGTGGTGCCGAGATGGTAGGGACCTGCAAGAAAGAACTGCGCCCAAGCTGTTACGGGAAAGACGAGTCCGAGGGTGACGATGACGAGCGCAATGTTTTTTGACGATCCTCCATTGCGTGTCGTGCCGAGATGCCATGCGAGTAGAACAATCATTGTCGCGATGCAAGCGGGCACGAGATGGATCAGCCAGCCGTGGATGCCAAAGATAAGTACGAATAGTCCATAGAACAGTGCGTCGACGGTCCAGAAGGAGTCCTGAGAGAGGATCCAGCCATGGAGCAAGAGATGTCCATGTGCAAGCGACTGGCCCTCAAGGACAACTGTTGCACCGTCTGAGTTGCCGCCAACGCTGTGAAACGAGGTGGATATAAATATGACAAAGACGACGATAGCGATCGCGAACTTGGTGAGCAGGAGTCGTTGGTCGCTGAAGTGCTTGGTCAACGCGGCGAATGACTCAGACACCATGCCCCCAGGACGTTTCGATGAAGTTCGGTCTCAATATAGGGCCTTGCTCGAGATGTGCTCGAAACCCAGATGAACAGCTAAGGCGCAACTACGGTAACGGGATGTCTTTGCCAGCATTGGTTCTCCTCCCACCCTCAGAGGGAAAGGCCCCGGGTGGTGAACGTGATGTTCACCGTGACCGCTTCGCCGGTTTGCTCGCGGTACCTCGTGACGGCGTTCGTGATGCTCTTCGCCATTGCCTTGAAACGATGACTCCCGAACAGCTGAGTCGTCTGTTTGGAGTGCGCGGTGAACTCTTTGAACGAGCGCAAAAGTCAATGAGCGCAATCGTCGCTGGCAGGGCCGAGGTGATGCCTGCGTGGAGGCGATACACCGGAGTGGTCTGGGACCATCTCGATCCCTCCACGCTCAAAAGCTCCGCGCGTTCTCGCATCCTTGTTCCCTCGGGGCTCTATGGCATCACCAAGGCAACCGATGAGATTGCTGATTATCGATTGACGATGCATGTCGCACTCCCTGGCATCGGTAATCTTGGGCGGTTCTGGGCAGAGCCGGTAAGTGAGGTCCTCAGCGGACTTCGTGGTCATCCGACGATCATCAGCCTGTTGCCAAAAGAGCATGCCCGCGCCGTTGTTCCGGGTTCAGTCGCATCTTTTCTTCAGGTCGAGTTTCTGGCCGTTGACGGCAAAGGCGCGGCAGGGCACGCGGCAAAGGCGGTCAAGGGAAGGTTCGCGCGACATCTCATCGAACATGGTCTTGATGACATGCTTGGCTTTCGCTTCGATGGGTGGAAGATCAGTCGCTCAGAGAATGGCTTCAACCTTGTGGCGCCGAGATAGCCAGTCGCGCCTGTCGATATCTTTGGGAGCATCGGTACCATGGTTGAACGAGATCGCCACTAGGGGATGTACATGTCAGAGATAGAACAGCTTCTCAAGAATGCCGAAGACTACGCAGGGCACTTTGATCATGAGGCGTTACCTCTGCGTCCACGAAAGCACATCGCCGTGCTCGCGTGCATGGATGCACGACTTCGTATCTATGGCATGCTCGGTCTCAACGAGGGCGACGCCCATATCATCAGAAACGCCGGTGGCATCGCGTCAGAAGATGCAATCCGTTCGATCATCATCTCCCAGCGACTTCTTGACACCAGAGAGATCATCGTCATCCATCACACCGACTGTGGGATGGAGACTTTCACCGATGATGCTCTCAAAGCGGAGATCGAACAAGAGACTGGAATCCGGCCTTCATTCGCGTTCGAGGCATTCGTTGATGCAGAAGATGATGTGAGACAGACGATCGCGCGACTCCAGTCGAGCCTGTTCATTCCCTATCGTGACAATATCCGCGGCTTCATCTTCGAGGTCGAGACTGGCAAGATGCGAGAGGTTGACTACTCGTCGCCGGTCTCTCCAGCAGCAGGAAGTCGGATCGAATAGATCGAGTATCCGTCGATGTGCCAAGCGACGATTGTTGCAATTACCGAGGCGCCCATCATCGGAACAATCAGCTGAAACCCACTGTGGGTGAGCTCAAGAACGAGCGCAAGTGCAGCTAGCGGTGCCTGCATCGATGCGCTCAGCATTGCGACCGCTCCGACCATCGCAAACGCGCCAAGCGGAGTGCCCGGCCAGATGAGCAGCCAGACCCCGCCGAGGAAACCACCAAGGACTGCACCGGTGCTGAGCGAAGGAGTAAAGAGCCCTCCGGTACCTCCCGCGTAGATCGTCATCGAGGTGACGAGAGGCTTGAGGGCACTCATGGCGAGAAGAAAGACAAGGCTTCCTCCGCCAAGGAACGCAGAGTGCGCCATGTCCTTGCCGTTTCCGAACAGCTGAGGATAGAAACAGCCAATCAGTCCGAGCACGAGCATCGCCATCGGGAAGGAAAACAGAATCTGTCCTCCCTTGGTCCGGTGATGCGAGACCCACCCCACCAGGCGGATATAGGCAGCGGTCAAGATGCCGATCACGGGACCGACGAGCACTGCCCAGATGAGCAGCGAGGCGGTGGTGTGATAATCGGGAATGTTCAGATACGTCGGGCGATCGGGAAGATAAATCCACGCTGTCGCGGTGGCGATGATTGAACAGACAAGAGCGGGCAGGATGATTGGGAGCGCCAAGCTTCCACAGAGCACCTCTGCAGTAAAGAGGGCAGCGCCAAGGGGTACGTTGTACACCGCAGCAAATCCAGCGCCTCCACCACATGCGACGAGCAGCGATCTCTGTGCCGGCGAAAGCCCCGCCCATTTTCCGAGGACGCTTCCCGAGGCTCCACCCAATAGCTTTGGTGCAGCCTCGCGACCGATCGAGGCGCCCATACCGATGACGATCTCGGCGAGCGAGGAGGTGAGAAGACTGCGTTTGAAACCAAGTTCGCCGCCTCCGCTCCACACTGCATCGTCAAAGTCCGTCTTTTCGTTCTTCAAGTACCGACGGATCAGGTACCACCCGATCGCGCCGATGAATCCGGCGATCACAAGCACGAGGACGCGTCTCGAGCGGGCCGCACGCAACGTTGCGTCCTGAAGCGATCCGACGTGATATCCAAACGCGATGTGCTGGACGTTGAACAAGATCCACATCATCAGATCGCCAAACAGCCCAGCAGCAACTCCGGTCAACACGGCCATTAGCCAAAATTGCGGTGTCAGCGCGGCGGGACCGTAACTCGTGATGTTTGGCTGTTCCGTCGCGCCACGGCCAGAGGGGGCGCGCTTTTTGATGAACGGCTGGGGAATCCGCTGACGCTCGCTCACTTTTGGAGAGGTCCTTGAACGGGTACTTGAGAACAGGCCGCGGAAGAACTCAGACATCGGTTAGTACCTGCAATCTTCGTCAGGAAAGGACAAGGCGCGTGTTCGCGGCGGATGCAAAGTCATCATTGATCAAGACGACATCAAAACCAGCCCGCGCAAGGATGCTCGATGCAATCGAGGCGCGGAACCCACTCGCACAATGTACCCAGATGGTGACCTTTGGCAGTTCGTGCATGCGATCGACGAGCTCAAGGATCGAGATATGGACCGAGCCAACGATGTGACGTTCCTTTTGTTCATCGTTGAGGCGAACATCGAGGATGGTCGCGGTGCCATCGGCGGGCACGTCAGCAAAACGCACGACGGGGTAGTGCGCTATCTCGACTCCCGAAGCAAGATTTTCAATCACCCCAGTCGTTGCCTGCATGCGACGATCGATGCCGATGCGCACGAGTTGGCGCTGCGCGATGAGGAGTTCGTCCTCGTTCTCTGCGATCAGGGTGATCCTTGCGTCCCATGGGATCAACCAACCGACATAGGTCGAGAAGCTGTCGCCGATTGCGAATGAGACCGTCCCTCTGAGGTGATGGATCGCATAGAGGTCTGCATTGCGAAGGTCAATCACCCATTCACCGGAACGGATACGCGTGCCAAGTTCATCGGGATCGACAGCTGCAATATGGCCAAGTTCAGGAGCATCGGGGCCAGCTTGATTGAGTGGCCCCATGCGCGCGTAATAACTCGGGTAGTCAGAGAGATTGGCGATGAGGTTCGTGACAAAAGTCTCCTCGTCGGGAGCGAGGAAGACATCATTTTGCAACTTCTCAATGCCAATTGTGCTCGCGTCTCCACCGGTTGCATTTCCTGCCGAGCAGAAGCTTCCGAAACCATGCGTTGGATAGAGCGGTACCGAGTCATCGAGACGCGTCGCAAGCTTTTGCGCGGAATGGAACTGCGCGCGCGAGAGCTCTTCGGTGAGTTGTGATCCGAGAAGATCGGTGCGTCCGACACTTCCATAGAGCAGGGATCCTCCACTGAACAGCGCGCGCGAACCCTCATCGTCCCCGACGATGTAGGCGAGATGGTTGTCTGTGTGGCCAGGCGTCGCGACGACTTCGACAGTGAGCGTGCCGACTTTCAATACATCACCATCGTCAAAGGCCCTTCGCGAAAAGTTGACGTTTGCCTCGGCTGCAACTCCGTATTCGGCGTGACGTTTTGTCGCGAGCGCGAATCCACCGGTGATGTAGTCATTGTGGATGTGAGTCTCGAGCACAATCGCCAGAGTGAGTTGACGGCCATCGAGAAGGTGCTCGATGCGGTCAATGTCTCGTTGGGGATCGATGACGATCGCGTAGCGATCATCGTGTGCCACATAACTTCGATCTCCGAGTTCGCTGGTGGCGACTATCTCCACGTTGAGCATGTATCCTCCTTTACCTATCGAGGGTAGCAATATTGGTGTTCAAGTGTTCAGGCTCTCGAGATTTTCGCGTCTTGACGCTTGGGTCACCAACCAACTCGTGATGTAAAACCGATTCTCCACCATCGCGATTGAGATAGTCGATTTGGAATAGATTCCGTTCATCACGATTGGACAAAATCTCGTTGTACGAGTCTCTTCACGCGCGTTGTTCAGCCGAAGGTGACAAAAGTCGCGTTGCTGGTCGAGTCGCCAAAGGCCGAGTCGCCAGAGAACTGGGCAACGAACGTGTCTGATCGAGAGGCGTTAAAGGGGATGTATTCCGTACAGCGCGCGGTGAGCATTGGCCCAGACGCGGTCCCGGGTATCGAGGAACACCCGTTGATCGGCTGACCGTTGTCTGAGAAGGTGATCGTGCCCGACGTCGGCCCGGTCACTCCAGAGACCTCGTCGTTGAGATTCACCTCATACATGGCAACGCCATTGACATTCGTGGTGCCGACCGACCCGCTCAGTGTGCTCGAGGTGATGCTGACCACATTGGGAGTCCACGAGGTCTTGGTGGGTTTGACGACAAAGGCCCCTGTTCCCCAGGTCTTCCACCATTGCCAAGTGGCGTGCTGCACGCCTCCCCACGTTGCGAGGTAGGGGCCGCGCGCGTCGTATCCCACGATCGCGAGTGCATGACCGCCAGCGACCGGAGTGCCATAGGGAGCCTCGGTCATGCTCCAGAGTGGAAGGAAATTCATATCGGTGCTCGGCAGCGCGACCGAGCCATAGAGCGCACCATTGCGAGCCATGGCTCCCTCGATCTGAGCGGGATTGCGATAGGCGCTGATCGAATGCCACGACGAGATCAGGTTGTTGTCGATTCCGATGTGTTGCCAGTAGTTGAGTACCTGGCGTACCGTGAGTCCGACATTCGGGCCCCCGGGACCTCCGACGAGGGTGTGGTAGGCATCGAGAAATGGTTGGGCGGCAAGAGGTCCATTCGCAAGTCCGTTCATTGCGTCCCATGTCTGGAGAAGGTCAGCGGCTGTTGCGAGCGTGCAGTCACCAACGGCATCGTTCTCTCCGTTGCCATAGACGCCGTAGGCGCTCACGCGCGCGTAGTTGTCGATCAGATTCGGTGCCCTTGCCTGTTCGATGACGAGATGTCTCACAAGCTGCCGATCGGAACTCTCGGCAATCACCGTGAACACAAAACGACGGTTTTGAAGTCTCGGATTCATTCCAATGGTTGCGCGATACGCGTTCTTGAGGCTGTGACAGGCAAGGCCGATTGGTCGAATTCGCACAGGAGGGTTGATCACAACGCGACATGACAATGCACCGTGGAGGTTGATATCCACCAAAACAACGCCACCTGCGGCTGATACCGGCGCATGGGAGGCGACGATCACCGCGCTCAGATCAACCGGAGCCACATTGGTCGCGGCGGTCGCGGGAGCGAAGGTGTTGAAAAGGAAAAGCGCGAGTGAACCGAGGAGTGTCCCAAGGGCCAGCCTTACCAAAACCCTGAAGTCTCGTCCGCGCACTGTTTTCCCTTTCGCGAGGAGCGGAGGAGGAACTCTACGTCGCCTTTCCTGATTTCGCGAGGCACCCTCCCTCAGTCAGGCAGAGGTTGTCCCGCGCTGTTCGAGCATCACGGCGCGCTGCAGGGCAGCCTCTTTCATCGCATCCGAGATCGGCACGACTCCGCCGAGGCCGACCGCGTTGATGCCAGCTTGAGCGGCCTCTTCGATGACACTGCCGACCATGATGGCAAGATCTGGGTTGCGATGAAACACCAGCACTCCATGATTGGCAAGCAGCACAGCGGGAACGCCGGGAACGATCGCAGCGCGAATGTTGGTGATTGCCTCTTTCGATCCTCGAGGTCCATAGGCCGCGACGGGAACGCCATCGAACAGGCCAAACATCGCAAGTGCCTCGACCCAACACCCGATTGGCTGCTGGGCGACGGCGTATGCGGTCGCATAGGGAGAGTGCGTGTGGATCACACAGTTGACCTCGGCGTGGTCCTCATACATCGCGGTGTGCATGTTGACGACCGCACCTTGAATTGGAGGCAATTGACCCTCGCGCAAAACGCCATCGAGTCCGATCCGAACGATCCCCTCAGCGGGATGATCGCGAAGCGACGGACCGCTGGTGAAATATATCTCGTCACTGCCCGGGACGCGGATACTGACGTTGCCGTGCGCGTTCGGTGAGATCGCGCCACTGACGGTAACGCGACGTGCAACCTCGACGACTTGATCGACCATATCGCGATTCATCGGATGATCCCCCTTGAGATAGAAAGACGAGTCTCGCGCGTATTTCTAGCATTCAACCAAGATGCAGGAAGAGATCAGACCGTCCAGAGATCTGTCAAATTCCCGGTGCAAGAGCGAGAACGGAGGTGCTCAAAGACTGAACGAGCATCCAATGAGTTCGGGATAAGTCGGTGCAAGAACGAATCTGGCATGGATATATTCCGATATCGGAAGACACATCATGCCTGGCCCTATGGATACCTCGCGTCCAGCGATCTTCGCGGATGGTGTCTTTGGGACCGATGCCACGATGCTTGTCGTACGTGTGACCTCATACGGACCCAGTGGAGCGCTTGATCGGGCTCTTGTGCATGCATGGCCCGAGTGCGTCGCCTTAACGTCGTCATTTTTGATGATCGGCATCTGGTGGGTCAATCACCATTTCTATATGACACTGATCGATCGCGTTGATCGAACATTTCTGTTCGCGAATATCGCGCTGATCGTCTGCGTTGGGTTCATCGCATCTCCGCCGAGCCTGATCGCCTTCGTAGCGCTGTTGTATGTATTCGGGGTTCGCTCATTGACCTCGACCGCGAAACAGAGGCGACAGGCCTTTTGCTTGACAATGAACTGCTTGATTGCTGTAAATGGACAGTCCGCTGTATCCCTGATTTCGCCGCTATAGCAAGGAAATTGCCCTACGCGTGATACTCTTTGGGTGTACCACCTTGGGCTAGACAGATGCCTCGAGCTAGGGTTCCTTCGCTTTCGAAGGAAGATCGGCGGTCCCTATGGGACTCAGCTCGCGAATCGGCGTCGCCGAGTTTCTTGAATCATTCTCTTCAGGCGATCAAAACCGTTCCATGTCTCGCGGCATGGAGGCGCTCGTTTTGATCCTCACCGAGTTTCAATCTGCCGACGAAGCGCGTGGTGAATCCCAAGAGCCGCTCTCTGGTGGGAACGAAGACGAGCGTTCCTTGCCCTTCTTGCTGAGCCTCAAGGCGTCTCCTTCAGGTAGGCAACAGACGACTGCTGACCGCGAATTTGTCTCTGGACCAAGCGCGGGTCGTCTCCGCGCGTCGCTTGGGCAAAGTTCATCATGAAGACGATCGGCGCACTCAATTGCGTCTCCGAGAGGGCCGACGAAGCGCCCGAAGAGGTCAGGCAGTTGACGGTCGTCTCGAAGTTTCGATCACAGCGCGAATGCCGTGTTGCGTTCTTTCAAGGTTCATCCCTCAATGGAAAGAAAGGTGCCACAAGATGCTTATTGTACTGATTTTGCTCTTTGTCTTGCTCTTCGCTGGGTTGGGTTTCACGCTGCACTTTTTGTGGTTTGTTGCGGTCGTATTTTTTATCATGTGGCTTATCGGCTTCGCGCTAGGACGCGGCGACAGGTCGGGGAGGCATCACTTCTATCGCTGGTGATCTCCGCGATCGATCTCCGCGGTTTCGCGATTGGTGCATATACGCACTCAAAGACATGACACCCAATTGCTGCTCGCGACTCATTTTTGAGCGAACTCGAAATACAGGTTTCATCTTGTTATAGCCGATAGGGCTGAGCAAGGGCATTCGCTTTAAACAGGCGAAACGGATTCGGGATCACTGTGACCCGTTCTGAACAGAGAGGGAATGAACATGGGTATTGGATTGAGTCTCGTAGTTTTTGCCATCGGAGCAGTCATGCGATTTGCCATGACTGTCACCACGACAAACTTCAACCTTCACACGGTCGGTATGATCCTCATGATTGTTGCCGCGGTCGGGCTGGTACTGTCAATCATTTTCTGGAATTCATGGGGTGGCTTCGGTGGTTCGAGCCGTCGCCGTGAAACAACGGTTGAAGGTCCAAAAGGAACAACAAGATCAACCACCGAGGAACACGTCTCTTAAGTCGCGCGAAGATGCGTCGAGTTTTCCACGACATGTGAAGATCGTGAAGAGGTGCTGACCTTCGGATCGAGCACGTAGCCCGACGCGCCGTCTCGTCTCTCAAGGAACCGGCGGGGGAGGGGTGATTCGTAAGGCCAAGCGCTTTGAAGTTACCGAGAGATGCGCTCTGTCGCCATGATCGTAAGCGCATGTGTTGGGAAAAATGCAACCCTCATGAGAGGGCGTCTCATGAGGGTTGGCATGTCCTCGATGGCCCTCACCCTTAAAAAGTGGGGCCCGACTGACGGCAAAACAACCACGAGTGCCTCTACCGCTCGCGAGCCGTTGACCGCGATGTCACATTTAGCGAATGCCGGTGTCGCAGCTGATATCGGCCCGGAGGCGAGATCCGGATGGAACCGTGACCGCATCGTTTGGACAACGCGGGTATATGGCGCCGGTGATGACAAGCACCACGTATCTCCCAGGGCGTACCGAAACGGCGTAACGGCCGGCGCGATCGGTGTGCGTTGAGGCAGCCATAACGCCGTCAACGTTGCGAACGTCGACCACTGCCGCTACTGGCTTTGGCGGACATGGCTGACCTGCTCTTTCGACAGGACAGGTTGGGCCCGCCATGACAGACCCGTAGATGCCGGTCCCAGATGGTTTCGGAGGCGCTCTTACGATGATGGAGGCCCGCCAAATCTCGATGGTGTCGCAAGTTATCGCCGATAGCGCTGGAGCGCACGCTGGTCGTTGCGCGGTGAGCTCGACGGTTCCGACGTCTGTCGCTTTGAAATTTGTCCCCGTCGTGCCTCGAGAGAACATGAGGGTCAAGGGCGCAATATGCAAGATGCCAGACCTCGACACGTGAATCGCTCGCCACTTCGACGCATTCGTCGCACCGGCGCTGAGCACCACGAGCAGCCGTTCGCCGATGGTGATGCAGACCGATTTGTCGTTCTGCTGGTTGCCAATCGCGGCGTCGTAGCCAGGTCCCGACCCGTGCGGCACGATGCAGGGCGGCGTGGAGGTGTTCGACACGGCTGCGAACCTGTTGCACGACGTCACAAGCAGACTCGCCGAAACAACGATCGCCACGCATGAGCCCGTGAATCCCGCAGCGGCCTTCAACAAGAGCATCACCTCGCGTACAGCCAATTGGCGAGCGCGCTCGGACCATCCGCGTACCCACCAACGGCTGCGCACCCACAGTGGCTGTTTCGTCTGAGTCTATAAGCTCTCGTCAGAGCGCTGAGTCTTGATTCCAAATGCTCGTCTCCACGGTTGGGAGATGAGCATTTTCATGATCATTAGTAGGTGCAACCATCCAGTGGTTCTCCGCGTCAGGAAACCTGCAGACGCAAACCCCTCCCGAGCGATTTCACGTCCGAGATCATAAATGCGGACAGGGCTTTTGCAAACGAGGCCGACATCGGGAGCAAGACATTCGGGGCGCTATGAGCGAACGGAGAAGACGAGCGCTGAGACGGGCAGGCGCGAAGGCCCCGTCTATTATTCAGGGCCTTCAATAACGGCGGTCTCCGGTGTGGGACTTATTGAAATAATCGCGCGTTCCAGCTGAGAGTTTTGCACTTGATGCTCGCGACCGTCGGGCGTCCTCACCATCGAAAAATCCCCGTTGTTTCTCACGAGTGTCACTGATTTATGAGCAGCCAGTACAACCATGTCGCTCCCACCGCACAGCGCGGGGTCCAGATGAAGCATTGAGCCTTCTGCCACGTCCGAGATGTTCACGCGAGTCCTTTACGGGTCCTGTCGGGCATTCGCTAGGAGACCAGTCAATATGAGACATTTGAGTGTATCAGTTCGCTCAGAGGAACTGGAATTCTCCAGATGGGTCTCGCGGTCTTGGATTCGGCGGGAACACCTGGTGATTTCTGTTTGCTCAAATCGCGTTCCGGGGGCTTACTAAGCGCGCCTTCGCGGTGTTCAATAAGCAGAGTCCGTGCAGTTTTGCACGGACTCTGCTTATTGTCATGGAAGAGGTTCAGCTACCGATAAACACGCGTCCATTTTTAAATACAACCGTGCCGAATCCGCGAGCAGCGACGACTACAAACCGAGTCACTGATCACGCAGCAGAGGAACTGGTCTTTCGTACCAAAGCACGCATCGGCCCTGTTCTCTGTTCATCAATCAACAGCGAAGGGCTTTTGCGTGACCTCTGAGAGACAAAAGCCACTTCTCTTAGGAGACAGCCCCTGTGGCTGTCTCCTAAGAGTTTAGGTTCCCTGTTCAGAGGCCATATTTTGACTTCAAAAAGCGGATCTCCACAAATAGGAGTGGGGTGTCTTCAGAATCTTTTAGGCATCGACCCAGAGGACGAGATCTCGGCAAGTGCCCACAGACACGGTTTGGACGGTAATTACGGAGGTGGTGGGATTCGTGCCCGCTACGCGCCGGACGCGCGAACGCTGGCTAGGGCGCTGTTGGACAGAGCCCTTTTAAATTCGCTTGTCTCGGATGTAGCGTTTTGTCGGGTCCTCGGGGGTAAGCCCACACCGAAGAGCCGGAATTGAGGGTGGAATCCGGTCGCGCTGGATTTGGCCTTTGGCCAACAGGTGTCGTTCCCCCCTTGGGACGCTCATGCCACGACCCGCCTTGCGACGATGTTCGAGACAGCAATATGACACAGTGAAGATCAATATCATTCCCCGATTTCGTGTCGTTTTTACTCCAGCGAGAGGGAGACCACCTGCTCAGTCAGACGGACGCAGTCCGAAGAAGTGCGCAGCGATGTCGGTCTGCGCCCGAAACTCCTCGGTCGTTCCGTCGAAACCTCGACGACCTCCTGTGAGAACGCTTACCCGATCTGCAAGCTCCAAAACTTGGGCGTTCTGCTCAGCCAGGAGCAGCGTCAGTCCTTCGCGAGCGCGGACTTCAGCAAGCGTCTCGACAAGTTCGTTCACGAGCAAGGGCGAAAGTCCAGCGGATGGCTCGTCCATCAGGAGCAGGCTTGGTCGTCGAAAGAGCGCCTTCGCGAGACCGAGGAGTTTCCGCTCACCCCCGGAAAGATGCCCGGCAGAGGCGCGCCGTCGATCGGCGAGAAGTGGAAACTGATCCCAGGTCTGTCGCAATGCAGCGCGCACCTCGCTAGATGCAAGATCGGAACCGCCGACGCGCAGATTGTCCTCGACACTCAGCTGCGGAAAGATCCCCCTCTCGCTGACGTAGGAGATCGACGATCCAATACGTCGGGCGGTTGGCCAGTTCGCAATCGACTCACCGCGAAAGACAACGTCACCGCCCCAGAGCGGCAACAGCCCCATGATCGCCCGAAGCAACGTGCTCTTCCCGGCACCGCTTGGTCCCAGTAGCACCAAGCAAGTACCGCCAGCAAGAGAGAGGTCGACATCCCATAGGGCGCGGATTGAGCCGTAGCCGGTACTGAGTCCGCGTACCTCAAGGTCGCCTGCAGTCGTCACGGGTGTCCCCCGAGGAAGATCTCGATCACAGCCGGTTCGGCGATCGCCTCACGAAGCGTCCCCCGAAAGATCGGAGTACCTGCATTCAAAACGATGACGCGGTCGACAACGAGCTCAAGAAAACCCATTAGGTGCTCGACGACGAGCAGAGCAATTCCTGCCTGCTTCAGAGCCCGTAACAACTCGGCGACGTGATCGAGCTCTTGCGGACTGAGCCCAGCTCCGAGTTCGTCCACAAGAAGGACGACGGGATTGGCCGCGAGTGCCCGTGCGAGGTCGAGGAGCTTCTGCTCAGCGCTCGTCAACGTACCGGCCTGACGGCCAGAGTAGCTATCGAGGCCAACGAAGCTCAAAGGGTCGACCCCAAGGAGCGATTCGGATCGTTGACGTACGTTAACAAGAGCGAGATTTTCCGCCACCGTGAGGTCGGCAAGAGGACGAGGAATCTGAAACGTACGTTTCAAGCCAAGGCGACAGAGTCGGTGCGAAGGCATGCCGGTCACATCGCGGCCATCCAACAAAACCGAGCCGCCGTCGGTCTTGTACACCCCGGAGACAACGTTGATCACCGTCGTCTTTCCAGAACCATTCGGACCAACGAGCCCTAGAGCCTCGCCAGCACGTAGCTCGAAGCCGACACCGGCAACGGCTTGAAAACTGCCGAAACTCTTTGACAGGTCAGAGGCCACGAGCACCGAGGCAGAACCTGAAGAGATCGTCGATTCATCGGGCTCTCCTGTCACGAGTGTCATTGGGGTACACCTTCGGCAACAGCGGTCTCGGTGTTCCCAGGTGTATCGATCTCCCGGTCACCGCGACCCCCCAAGCGCCCAAATGGGTGCGAAACAAAACGTCTCCTCGCGTAACCGACCACCGAACTCAGGCCTCCCGGGAGGAAAAGTACGAGCACGACGATGAGTAAGCCGTAGACAAGCTGGAACTGCTGCGGGTTCGAGACGCCGATGTACTGATACAGCGAGTACAGCACCACCGCACCGAAGACCGGGCCGAGGGCGGATCGCACTCCGCCAAAGAGCGCGAATACGATCGCGTAGATGCTGACCGTAAGGTCAAAGGTGCTCTCCGCATAGAATGCCGAGGTCATAACTGCCCACAGGGCGCCAGCGAGACCAGCGAGTGTCGCGCTAATCAACCACGCGAGGGTCCGCGTCCGGACGACATTTACACCCGCCATCGCCGCACTCACGCGATCGGACTGGATGGCACGTAGTGAGAGCCCGAAGTGCGAGTCACGGATATAGACGACAATCGCGACGGAGACCGTGACGATGACTACGGCAATCGTATAGATCTGATCGACAGTGAGCACCTGAGGGAGTGACATCCCGCTCTCACCGAAGGTCCAGGACTCGTTGGCGACGATGTAATAGAGCGTCTGCGAGGCGGCGAGGGTTGCGAGCGCGAAATATGCACCAGAGAGTCGCAGCAATGGAGAGAGAACGAGGCTGATGAGAGCCGAAACCACCGCGCCGAAAAGAAGTGCCACCATCCCTGAGACATGCCAGTAGGAGATGGCAAGCGCAGCGCCATAGGCGCCGGCTCCGAAGAGGCCAACATAGCCAAACGGCAGGTATCCCGTGAAACCGTAGATGACATTCACCCCCTCGGCGAGGATGGCATAGATAGCCATCGTCGTAAGGAATGACAAGTTGTCATATAGCTGTGGTGCCACCAAGAACAGGGCAAGAGTGACGACGACGGGAATCAATCGACGCGTCCAGCTTCGCCAGTTCGGCGACCCTGTCGCTTGGCGCGAGCCGGCGGCAACCCGCCGGTGGAGTCTCCCCGGCGCGACGGCGGTCGAGCTCTCTTCGGGCGCGTCGATCAGCGGGTCTGGCGATGTCAAGAGTTTCCCGTTCGAGACTGGTGGAAGATCAGGCAATCCGTGCCCGTTTCCCAAAGAGTCCACTTGGTCGGAGAAGAACGACCATGAGAAGGAGCACATACGGCACCATCCCTGTCCATTCCGTGAGGTAAGCCTGCGTCAAGCTCGCGGTAAGCCCATACAGCAGACCACCTACGGCGGTGCCGAGGGGATTGCCAAGCGAACCAATGATGATCACGGTGAAGGCAGTGACCGTGAGCTGGCTCCCCGTTACTGGGTTGACGCCGCCAAGCATGAACATGGCAAGCGAGCCGGCCGCCGCCGCGAAAGCGACACCGATCATGAACGCCGTTACGGCTACGCGGCGGACGCGCACACCCGAAGCGAGCGCCTCCTCCTGGTCCGCCATGACCGCTCGAGTCTCGAGACCAAGACGCGTGCGGTAGAGGTAGGCGTAGAGGAGGAGAAGTGCCGGTACCGAGATGGCTGCGGAGACCACGGCACTCAACGAATAGTTCTGACCAAAAATCCTGACCGGTGCACCAAGCGAAGGAAGCGTCACCTGATTGGCTCCGAAAACAATTGTTGCTATCGCCTGTAGGACTTGGGAAATCCCGAAGAACAGGATCAGTGAGGTTGTCTCTGTGTCCGCGGAACGGCGCAACCGCGGCATCGTGACGTAGTAGAGCACGTACCCAAAGACGAGGCCCATCGGAATCGAGATGGGGATTGCCCATAACGGTCCGATGTGCCAGTCGTTTTCTACGACGTACGCCAGATATCCACCGAACACAATGAGATCACCGTGCGCGAGATTGACGACCCGCATGACCCCAAAGAGCAGGTTCAGCCCGATCCCTACAAAAGCGTAGAACAGGCCATACATGACCCCGCTCAGCAGGGCGAACTCGAACAGCCCCACGACCCCCCTCGATCAGCCCTTCGGTGCCGGGTAGAGCGTCTTCGCGTTCACCATGGGTATCTCGGCAGCAATTGCTGGCTTGATGATCTTCACGGCAATACGATTCCCCGCCGGGTGAATTTGACCCATTGGAAGAAGCTCCCCGACCTGCGCGCCGGCATTGTTGATCCTGAAGTTTCCTTCGAGCGTCTGGAGCTTGCCGCTCACCGCAGTGATTCCCGCATGTAGACCGGCAGGGCTGAGCGACGTCGCATTCTGCAATGCAGCCTGAACCGCGAGCCCGGCGTTGTATCCCGCGACGTTCAGAAAGTTCACCGAACTCGGGTCAGCCGGTGCGAAGGCCCGTTGAAAGGCAGTCGTTCCAAGTCCAATGTTCACCTTGTTGTAGGCGACCGTTGGCGGCTCTGCATAGGTAAAGGTGTAGGCGAGCGCCTTCACACCTACATCCTTCACAAACAGTGCGGGAAGTTGGCCCGGAAAGATGGTAAGGGCAAATTTGAAATGGGTGCCCGTGGATGCCAACTCATTTAAAAACGCGATGTCATTGTTGGGATAGCCAAGCTCGAGCACCGCGTCGGGGTTCGTTGCCTTAATCGACTGCAGAAGTGTGCTGTAGTCGGTCTGTGACGTCGGAACACCCTGGAAGTACACGGGAGTCACCCCGCCCTTGGTCAAGAATCCCTGAATCGCCTGGGCTTGGGCTCCATCAAAATCATTTTGGCAATAGAGAATCGCTACGCGCTTCGTCTTCAACTGAAGCAGCAGGCTCGTAAGGGGCTTTGGCCAAATAGAGGAGACGGGCAGGGATGTGAGTATGACGTTGGGGTCGGCCCCATTGTCGAAAAAGCTTGTTCCCGTGCCACTCACATCGAAGACCAGCTTGTTCTGGTTCTTCGCGAGCGTGATTGCCGGCGCAGTCAACACAGA
Organism: Acidimicrobiales bacterium; assembly: GCA_035533675.1. GTDB lineage: Bacteria > Actinomycetota > Acidimicrobiia > Acidimicrobiales > Bog-793 > CAIVND01. The sequence goes on from DATLTI010000063.1 coordinate 18,441, forward strand.
GCCAAAATCAGAGACCAGGACGTTCACATTGTCCTGAGTAAGCAACTGGTTGTACAGCGTTGTCGCCGTGGCCGGATTGCTCTCGTCGTTGAGGGCGACGATACTCACCTTGATCTTCTTTTTGTAGGCCTTCACGTAGACGCCACCGGCGCGATTGACCTCCTTCGCCCAGAACTGAAGACCCGCATACTGCGGCAAGGATGAGGTCGCGAATGCCCCCGTACTTGCGTAAAGTGTCCCCACCGTAATGACCGAAGGCGCGCCCTTTGCAGTCAGCGTCTTGGCCGATGCAGAACCCGCCATTAGACCCGTGGCTGCAAGCACGCTCGCCGCGAGAACTCCAGTCATTCTCCGTTTTGCCAAATAATTTCTCATCCCGAACCCCTGACTCCTAGCTCTTATTGGGGGAAAAAAAATTCTCTCCTACCACTAGACCGAAGTTCCCCCCACTGTTCCGGCGAACACTGACATCTACCTGCTGTTTTATGGCGATGGTCAGGAGAATTACTGACTACATGTAACCGAGGCGGTGCGAAAGCCCAAGGAGTTCAAATGCCCGACGCTGGATGGAGGTCGGCGTCGTGATCACCGTGAAGGCGGGGAGGTCGGTGTCGTTTGGCTGGACACGATTGACGGCGATCGTTGCGAGGTCAGAGAGCAGACTTGCGAAGCTGTGGACGGGCTCTCCCTGCTCGGTGCGCTTGGTGGTGATCTTCGAAAGTGCCCGCTTCGAACGCAACGCCGGGGCGACGGGGCTCGTGCGTGTAGCCTCGGCGGTTGCTCTGTCGTCGTCTTTGAAGAGCATCGGTGCGAGCTGGCGTCGCATATGAAAAGAGACGTAGTAAGAGA
>DATLTI010000064.1:0-2571 GCA_035533675.1 Acidimicrobiales bacterium
CTGGGAGAGTTCACCGATGCGACGGTGTCGGGCGAACGCGGGCGCTCCCGCTGCAGGAAGTCCGCTTGCCTGAAGACGGCGGTCGGGAACATCAGGTAACAGACGCGCGATCGGCTTTGTGGGTGCAAACCCAACAAGCACGGGTTCGATCCGGTAACCCATCGCCATCACGACGAGATCGACATGCTCAGAGGGCACCGGTGTCTTGTCGGCCTTTGGCATCTTTGTTGCACTCTTTTGGTGGGTCTCGCTCAACTCCGCTCGATCCACGCGACCATCAACGCCCCTGAGTCGTGTCAGCGTCCGTCGGAACCGGATATCGACTCCCTCTGCCCTTGCCTCTTCAAGCTCGTCGGGTCGGACCGGTGCGAAGTGTTCATCCATCCAGTCGATGCAGATCGCCCTCGCGCCGAGCCTTCGCGCAAGTCTCGCGACATCCATCGCCGTGTTGCCTGCGCCGAGCACCAATACCGTCATGGTCTTCGCGGGATCGCTTCCGCCCGAGGGTGGAAACAAACAAAACGGCTGATCATCGATGAGTGTCGAGCGCGCTGCGGCGAAAAATGTCGTGGCGTCGATGACTCCCTCAAGATCACCGCCCTTGACGGGGAGGCGAAGTGCACTTCCTGCTCCTGTGGCAAGCAGCACCGCGTCATGTGAGCGGCGCAGCTCCTCGATCGTGTCGAGTGTGATCGTCTTGCCACCGATAAAGGTGACGCCGGCCGCAAGAAGTTGTTGCCACGGACGCCCAGCGACAGCGCGAGGGAGGGTGAAATTCGGTATGCCCGTGCGCAAAAGACCACCGGGAACCGTGTCCTTGTCATACACCGTGACCTTCGCGCCCGAGCGAAGGAGCTCGAATGTGGCACCGATACCCGCGGGTCCCGAACCCACGACCGCCACGGAAAGTCCGTCTCCAAATCCGTCCTCTTGCCGAATCGAAGGAATCGGTGCGTTGTCAGATATGAAGCGCTCTATTGCACCAATGGCGACAGCATCTCCACCGGCGAGTGACCACGTGCAGGCACCCTCACACTGCAGTGCCTGGTCGCACACCCGTGAGCAGATATCGGGGAGAAAACTTGTGTGTCCGATCACCCGGTGCGCCTCGTCGAGATCCCCGGAGCGCACGGCAGCGATGAACGAGGGGATGTCGTTGTGTGCGGGGCATCCGCGGACACAGGTCGGATCTGGGCAGTTGAGGCAGCGGTCTGCCTCGGCGAGCACGCCAGTCCACGTTTCGAACCCGTGCCGCGTCTCGTCAAGGTTGCCTGCAAGGTCTGTCACGTTTTGATGTGAGAGATCCGCGCGGGGGGCGACGACGAGCGGACCCTCGACCTCGATCGCGCTAAACGGACAGGTCCTCACGCACTGGCGACATCCAACACAGCGATCGTCGTTCGCGACGGCGATCCAGTTGACGAGGTCCATCGTCAACGCGCCCATGGGACAGCGGATGACACATTCCTGACAGCCGGCGCACCGATCGGCCAAGATCGTGACATGTGGACTCTCGATCGTCCTTTTGGATTCGGATGTTCGATTCAAAAGCATCATCCTTATGCCTCCTAGGGTGCTGCGTGCATGATCACGTAAAGAATTCCTGCAACGAGACCGCAGGCAAGCGGGAGTGCGATTGCAATAGCGCGCGTTGCAATCGGACGGTGCGAGACTGCCAGAAGCTCGCGACCCGAGATCTTCCAGGTCGCCCACATCGCGGCAGCGGTGCCGATCGCAATGACGATCAGCTGCGCCTTGACGATTCCGTTGATTGATAAGATGTGTGTGTTGTACAGCACGGATTTCGTTGAGCCTTTTCCAAAGAGATTCCCCACCGCTGGGACGATTCGCGTCGCGTGTTCGAAGAACTTCGGAAGTTGACGGGCAAAGTAGTCTGCACCGACAACCGGGATGATTCCGTACATGAGCGGCAAGAAATACTGTCGGAACCGACTTGTGCGCGTGATGAAGTTCGTGTTCACCGATTCATGCACATCCTCGGGCACAGGTTGACCGAACGCATCGACGCCGGTGACCCGAAGGATCAATGACGAGTCCGGCGATGTTGTCACGCCGGCGAATTCGTAGGCATGCACTGCGGGCTCGGGGTACGCGGCGAGGTGCGCGTCGTGCGAGTGGTCGGGATCATCTCGTGAAAGGATCCGCTCAATCACCTTCACCACGGTGGCCATGAAAAAGGTGACCAGGCTGATGATGGCGATGTAGCCGACCGGGTTCGGGTAGGAAAGATGTGTGACGCGGTTCAGCGATGTGTCGATGCTTGCGAAGACATTGGTCGCATTGAACTGCTGGAACACCACAAGTCCCCACAGCACCGCTACCGACCAGGCGATATCGGCGCGGCGTCGTACCGGCGCAACGACCGACGTGAGCGGCTTTTGCAGGAAGAGGCCGATGTTGTCCTCGGGGCAGGCCTTGTAGCACTCGCTGCAAAGTCCGCAGGTGAGGTTCGAATCTGCACTCCCTGGCCAGGTGTACCAGGGGCAGCCATAGCCATCCACCCCTCCTCGCATGCAGTCCTTGGTCTTGCAGTCAAGACAGATCTGACGA
>DATLTI010000065.1:0-9106 GCA_035533675.1 Acidimicrobiales bacterium
GTCCTCGCCGAGCAGTCGGAGCTTCTTTGGCGCGCCGTCTGGCTCGGGGAGCTCTTCGGCAAGCATCGCCGGGATCCAGTATCGGCGAAGCATCTCACCCATCGGGGTTCCCGGTCCGACTCTGGCGATGAGTTCAATGTCGGTTTCGTTAAGAGCCATGGATCCTCCAAGGTATTCAGGAAACGCTCTGAAGATTACTGCAGCCTTGCCGTTACCGACCTCTCGTCGAGCGACGCCACGAACTTTGTGGCTTTACTTCCGCAATTCGAACAGGCCTTTCAGTGCATAAATGCTCCGCCGTCGACGACAATCGTCTGGCCGGCGATGAAGTCGCTATCTGCCGAGGCGAGAAAGGCAATGATCCCCACCAGATCCTCTGGCGTCTCGACCTTCTGGATCGCGCGCTCCGCGTGGGCACGCGCAATCATGACTGCGGCGCGTTCTGGCGTATTGACGTCGTCGGTCATCGTCAGCCCGGGAGCGACGCAGTTCACCCGGATGCCATCGGGACCGACGGTCCTCGCAAGACTTCGCGTAAACCCAAGCAGGGCAGACTTCGAGGTGACATATTGCAACATGGTGCCCGCCGAGCCCCGAAAGACGGTGCCCGAGCTGATGTTGATGATCTTTCCATAGGAGCGCTTGCGCATGTCCGGAATCACCGCACGTGCACAGAGCCAGGTACCAAGGACGTTCACGCGCAGGACCTTTTCAAAGTGCTCGAATGTCAGATCCTCAACGGTTGCCTCCACGACGGGCACCTTGGTGAACATCGCAGCATTGTTGACAAGCACGTCGACCCTGCCGAACGCCTCGATCGTACCCGCCACCATCTCGGTCGCCTGCTGCTCGTCCGCAACATCGGTCGCGATCGCGATCGCCGAGTGGCCCTCGGCGCAGATCTCCTTTGCTACCCGGTCTCCTGCAGCCGCGTCGAGCTCCGCGACGACGACGCTCGCCCCCTCGGCCGCCAGGCGATGTGCGTAGGCCCGACCAATCCCGTAACCGCCACCGGTCACGATGGCCACCCTGCCAGTGAGTCGTTGTTCAGAAAAGTCCATCGTCATCACCCTTTCGAAAATGAGGCGAGACGCGAGACGAGATGAGGGGTCCGTCGAGGCGGTGGACTTGCCGGCACCATTGCATGTGCGCGCCCATGTGTCACGGCTGTCGGTCTTCCATCGCCCGTTCAAGCGCGACGCGGAGCACCTCTTCACGTCCACCAAAGCCCGCGGCTCCTCCAGAGCCAACACCGAGATAGTGCTCGATCACCGATTCGTCGGCGAGCATCTCATGGCCGGTTCCACTCATGGTGATCGTGCCCTTCTCGATCAAGAACGCCTGCTTTGCAACCGAGAGCGCCAGGCGACCGTTCTGCTCAACGAGGAGGATTCCCTTGCCCTGTTCAGCGAGTGAACCGATCACCTCGAAGATCCGTTCGGTCACTTGGGGAGCAAGGCCGAGCGAGGGCTCGTCGAGCATGAGGTAACGCGGATCAGACATCAAGCCGCGCCCCATCGCGAGCATCTGCTGCTGACCGCCAGAGAGCGACCCCGCGTAGTTGCGAAGCCTCGATCTCAACTCCGGGAAGATCTCGAGCACCTCTTCGAAACGTCGGTCGACGTGATGAGCCTCGCGCGTCGCGTAGGCACCAAGGACGAGATTGTCAGAGACGGTGAGGTTGGTGAACACCTGCCGACCCTCGGGAACATGGGCCACACCGGCCCTGACCATCTCGTCGGTCGACGCGCCGCTCATCAGCTTGCCGTCGACGCGCACCTCGCCCTGCGTCGCCTTCAAAAGTCCCGAGATCGCCATCAGCGCGGTGGACTTGCCGGCACCATTCGCACCGACCACCGCGACCACACTGCCGGGCTCGACACTAAAGCTCACGCCATGGAGCACCTCACCGGCGTCATATCCCGCGCAGAGATTCGAAACCTCAAGCATCAGGCGCTCGCCTCGACCTTCCCGAAATAGGCCTCGATGACGAGCGGGTCGCGCTGGACCTGCTCGGGTGGTCCAAGTGCGATGACCCGCCCGGCGTCCATCACCACCACGCGGTCAGCAACGCCCATGACGAGCGACATGTTGTGCTCGACAACCAGCACCGTGTGCCCGACAGCCCGGACCGCGAGCAGCATGGCACCAAGTTCGGCGGTCTCTGCCTCGTTCATTCCCGCACCCGGCTCGTCGAGCAGAATGAGGCGGGGCTGGGCCATGAGGGCACGTACGAGCTCAACGGATTTCTGCGCGGCGAGCGGCAGCACATCGGCAAGATCGGATACCCGGTCGGCAAGCCCGACAACGTCGAGCATCAGCATCGCCTGACGCTCGAGGTCGATCTCCTCGCACCGGCTCCGGCGAAGACGCAGCGCCTGGTCGAAATAACCGGCCGTGCCCATGCGGTATCCCCCGACGAGCACGTTCTCGAGAACGGTCAGCTGCGGGAAGATGCGCGAGGTCTGAAAGGTCCGCAACAGCCCAAGGGAGGTCACCTCGTTCGGTGGGATCCCGGTGATGTTCTTGCCCCACAGCTCGACCTCGCCGGCATCTGGTCGGTAGATGTTCGTGATGAGGTTGAACGTCGTTGACTTGCCGGCACCGTTTGGTCCGATCAGCGCACAGATCGAGCCAGCGTCGACCTCAAAGCTGACGTCGTCGACAGCAGTGACACCCCCGAAGGCCTTCGTCAGATGGCTTACCCGGAGTGCAGGGGCGTTCCCGGAATCGACCCATTCACTCCGACCCGGCCGGATCTTTGAGCGCGCGATCTCGGAGTTGGCAGCGACTTCGGTCGGAAGGATCGATCCACCGGGTGCGGGTACTTCGGGAAGATCGGCCGCACGCGAGACAGGGGTAGCCCCAGGCCTCTCACCATCGGTCGAAAACGCGAGCACCGGCTGTGAGGCGACCCTGGCTCTCCCCCTGTGTCCCGACAACGATGCATGAATCCGGTTCAACAGTCCGACGAGACTGCCGTAGATGCCAGTCGGCAGGTAGCGGAGGAAGACCACCAGAAGCGCCCCCTCGAACAGTGGTGCATAGTTCGCGATCGACTGGGCGACGAGAGGGACGTAGGTGATGATGCCGACTCCGATCAACGGTCCGACGACAGTTCCGAGCCCGCCGATCACCACCATCGTCATCATGCCGAGCGACTGGCCGCTGCTCACCATCTCGGGCGACAGATACCGGAAGTAGTCCGCGTAAAGACTGCCCGCGATCGAGGCCATGCTTGCGCTGATCACGAATACCGCGATCTTCGCCCGTGGCGTGTTGAGCCCGAGGGATCGGGCGCCGGTTTCATCGCTGTGCATCGCCCGGAGGATCCGTCCGCGGTTGCTCCGCACCAGATTCACAGTTCCGATCAGTGCGACGAGGACGATTGACCAGATCAGATAGAAGAACTTCTTGTCGTTGTCAAACGCGTACCCGGCGACGGAGAACACAGGAACGCCAGACAGACCCGATGGTCCACCGGTGACGGTGAGATCGGCCGCGAGCGTCGGCACAAGGATTCCGAACGCCAGTGTCACGATGGCGAGATAAAGCCCCCGGACCCGGCTGCAGACGAGCGCAAGCACGGTGGCAACCGCCATCGTCAGCGCGAGGCCGACAGCGAGGCCGACAATCGGTGACAGGCTGTACTTGGTCGTGAGGATCGCCGTGGCATAGGCGCCGATCCCCATGAAACCACCCTGTCCAAGGCTCACCTGACCGGCCACACCGGTCAAGAGATCGAGGCCGATGACGACAAGGGCGAAGACACCGGTGATGTCGACCGCCCGCATATCGCCAGCGGGCATGAAATTGGGCATCAGGAACATCACGACCACGATGACCACAGCGATGACACGCGCATCCGCACGCGCCATCCGCGGGGATGCATGCACCTTGCCGCGCGCGCGCACTGCAACATCCGCACGGTTTCCCCGCTGTCGAGCGAGAAGTCCCTGGGGCCTCACGACGATGACGGCGATCATGACCACAAGCGTCAGCGCACTGCCAAGCAACGAGGAGACGTAACCGGTCACGACGGCATCAAGGATGCCAAGGACAAGACCACCCGCAACCGACCCGAAGATCGTGCCAAGTCCACCGAGGGTGACCGCGATCAGACCCGCGTTCGTGAAGGTCGTCATCGAGGCAAAGTCGAGCGAGGTGAGCGGGGCGATGACCGCTCCAGCGATGACGCCGAGTATCGCCGCGGCAACGAACGAGCCCATGATCATGCGATCGGCCTTGATCCCCATCAGCCGTGCAGCGGACATGTTCTCGGCCGTCGCGCGAAGCCCCTTGCCCATCTTGGTCCGCGACAGGACCCACGAGACCACAGAGACGCTCACGACGAGCGCCCCGATCACCCAGAAGTCCTGGGAGACGATCGTAAGTCCACCGATATCGAGCGGCTTGGTCCCAGAAAAGGGCGCGAGGGAGTACGGGCTCGATCCCCAGATGAGGAACGCGGCCCCCTGATAGGAGATGAGCAGACCGCCCATCAACATCAGGAGGTTCGTATGCGAGATCCGGGTGACCGCGGGACGGATGATGATCCACTCCACGATCGCCATGAACAGCCCGAGCACGGCCAGCGAGGCGAGGAACGCGAACGGCAGGCTGAGCCCGGCCGAGTGCACGAAGCTGTACATCACCAGCGCGCCCGCGGTGACAAATGCCCCCTGGGCCAGATTCAGAATTCCGCTGACACTGAACACAAGTGAAAACCCGACCGCCAACAGTGCGTAAATCGCTCCGGTGACAAGGCCACCGACAAGGATATTCCCTGCTTCGATCATGACATCTGCTGGCGGTCGGGTCTTTTCTCAGTGTCCAACTTGTTAGCCAAGATGGACGACAAGACAGACGACCTTTAGGACTTTCGACCTCCGGCACGGAAGCCGGGCACGAGGACGAAACGGCTGCCGTTCCAGTGCGTCATGTAGACATCATGGGTACCAAGACCGCGGTTCGGGTTGATCGTGGCCGCGCTTGGAGGACTCGTCAGATGGCCCGGGTTCGTCATGTTGTAGATCCCGTACACACCGGCATAGTTCTTCAGCGAGTTGAGGTACTGACGGACCTGCGTCGCAGTGGCATTCACACCAAGGTGACGGACTGCGTCGACGAACATGGACGCCGGAGCGTAGGCAAGAGCCCATGCGTCATCCGCATAACCGCCTGCAGCCTTGACTGACTTGTCAAATGCCGCGACGACCTTCTTGAGCGACGGTGACAGAAGGTTGCTGTTGGCCGGCTGATAGAAGGCTGCTGTTGGAAAGTAGAGCGTCGTCGGCCGGATCGCATTGAAGCTTTCCATCTCGACGTAGTCGGCGTTGCCGTCTGTCGTGACCGTCGGAATCGAACTCATGCCGAGCTCCGACTGCGCCTTGAGAACCGTCCCAAAGGGAGTACCGGTCGTCCATTCGATGATCGCCTGAGGATTGGTCGCCTTGATCGCGGCCATCTGCGTCGTTACGTCGACCGCCGAAGGGTCAAAGCTCTGATGCGTCGTGAGCTGGAAGCCGGCGTAGGCCGGAGTGGAGAGCGTCGACTGGAGCTGGGCCCATCCGTCCGCACCGCTTCCGTCCGTCGAGGTAATCGCGGCGATCCGTGTCAGGCCCTTTGCCTTGAACATGTTGAGGTAAGCCTGGGCGTCGAATCGAGTCGAGATGCCGGTCGAGAAGATGAAACTCTCGGGAACCGGGTGGACTCCCGGCGACAGGTCAAACATCACCGGACCGTTTGGTCCCGCCAACGCGTCAACTGGCTTGTCGAAGGGAACAGCGCTGCCATCGAGGATGAACGGAACTTTGGCCTGCACCCACGGCGTCGCGATCGAAACGGCGAGCGCGGGGTTGGACTGGTTGTCCACAATGTCGACAACCATCGGATGACCCTTGATGCCGCCGGTCTTGTTGACGTACTTGGCGAGCATCTGCAGCGACTTGCCCTCTCCCGCACCGAGGAACGAGGCAGCTCCCGTCAGCGAAAGCACTGCGTGGAAGACATACGGCGACTTGTTCGCCTTGGCAGGGTGCGAGGTGCGAGATGCACTTGCAACAGGAACGAAGGCCGCTCCCGACATTGCAAGCGCTCCGGCAGTGAGCATCGCGCTAACCGCGACTCCTCGATTATTGATACGAAAATGCATGCGCATGAATGGCTCCCCTTGTTTCCCCCGCGAGGTAAGGCCGAGATTGTAGCCTCGTTGCATAGGCCGGTCAAGCAACCCCTTCGCGCATTCGCATCTCGCGCGAATCACCCGCACGGACGCAGCTTCCGGCATATTTCACTGCCTTAAATATGCCGATATTGAACAAACGAGACGGCGCGGATGAACAGCTTGAGTCACAACGATCCAAGAAGAGCTGCGAGAGTCCCGATCACTGCATGATTCACGTATCGTTTACGAACCGCTGTTGCCTGCACCATATTTATTTCCCTGTCCCTGCACATTCAAAATATTGCTCGACGAGCCGAGATCTTCTCGTTCGAAGTCCATCCCGGTGGAGCACCACCAGACCCTGCAATTTCACCATGCACGACACACAACAAACACGCGACAACACGACATACAACAAGTGGTCGGGTTTCGAGAGGTTCTCTCGATCGGCCCCGGTGTCTCGTTGTCTAGCTCTCTGGCACCCGGGCAACTGCGACGAGCTGCCAGCCAAGTGGGAAAGAAGGAAGGTTGAACCGGAACAGCACGCGGAATACACCAAGCACGAGGCGTGCGACAAACGAAAGATCCTGCGTTTTGGTGACCATTGCATCTTCTAGGAGGCGCTTTCCTCGCGCGATAACGGTCAGCCGATAGAGCGTAAAGAACGGAAAGCCAGCACTCGAGATCTTGACGACCTCAAGACCAGCCCCCTCGAGGGTGCTGCGCAACCGGGCTTTTGTGAAATGCCGTCGATGACCGATGTATCGGTCGAACACGGACCTTGGACCGGCGGGAACCGTGATGATGGTTGGGCCTCCCGGTACGAACAGCGTTCTTGCGCTTCGCAGAAACGTCGTGGGGTCATCGAGGTGCTCAAGCACCTCGGAACAGACGCCAAAGGATGCAAAGCGCGCATAACCTGCAAATTCAGGATTCGGACTGAGAAGATCGGCGCGAAGAAACCTCGCGTCAGGCACGAGCGCCTTGGCGCGTTCAATCCCCTCCCGGGAGATATCGACACCAAGCAACTCGATATCTGCAAAGCGCTTTCGCAGATCGAAGAGAAGATCACCCTCGCCACAACCGATGTTGACCAAGCGACCGTGAAGGCCAAGTGACAGGAGAAGCTTCGCAATCGCCTTCGCGCGAAACACATCTGCCGGATTCCCCCGCGCCGCATCTCCAAAGGTTGCCCAGTGCTGCTCCCAGTCGTCTTCAGACGGAGTGTTCAAAGAGGCCACAGCATACTCCCGTGCTGTTTTGCATGGGCCTGCTGTTTTGAATGGGCCTGCTGTTTTGAATGGATCGGGACCGTACTACGAATCCCCAATACGCGACGAGACAGCCACTCATTGCACGCGCACCACAATGTCTCTGAGCGAGATCCCGACGTGTTCGCCAATCACGACGTCACTCGTCTCTGGAACGCGCGCAACGAGATCGATGTCACCTGAATAGCGGAGCAACGCGTAACGGTGTCCTGAACGGAAGTACCGGTCAATCACCTCGGCGCGAAGACCTCCGGTGACGTCGACCAGCACGCGGTCTGGATGGATTGACCACAACACCTCTACGCCAACCACAACCGAGCGATCATCGAACGCAATCTCGCTCTCGCCGGTAAGGAGTTGCCCCGGCGCAGTCACCTTCCCAAGAAAGACGTTCTCGATTCCCACGAGACGGGCCACCGTCGCGTTTGCAGGTTGTTGGTAGATCTCCTCTGCGCTTCCGCGCTGGATGAAACGGCCGTTTTCGATCACGAGCACCTCGTCAGCGAGCAGCGCCGCCTCGTCAAAATCATGGGTGACAATGATGCTCGCGAGTCCGGTCTCTTGCTGGAGCATTCGCATCTCGCGCTGCATCTCGCGTCGCACCGCACTGTCTAAGGCCGAGAACGGCTCATCAAGCAACAACAGATGGGGATCACGACTGAGCGCGCGCGCAAGCGCAACCCTCTGTCGCTGGCCACCAGAGAGCTCTTCGACGCGCTGGTCGACAAGTTCATTGAGCCCAAGACGTTCAATCCAGTACTGGGCGGTCTCTGGGTGCACACCGACTCCGAAGTTGACCTGCGAGGCGACCTGCAGATGTGGCAGGAGCGCACTGTGCTGGGGAAGATAACCGACCCGGCGTTCACCGACGGAATATTCGCTGATCAGCTCCTCACCGAGTCTTACCTCTCCAGTAGTCCGACCAAGCAACCCTGCAAGCGCGCGCAGCGTCATCGACTTGCCAGATCCAGAGGGTCCAAGAATCGCAAGTCTTCTTGCGCCACCGAGATTCGCGAGATCGAGCACAAAATCTCCCGCGCGATGCACAACGGAAAACTGCAACGGTCGTTCATCAAAGATCTTTGCGACGCGCACGCCTTCGACCGGCCGGTACCGATGTGCTCGAGGCCGTAATGGAATGCGCGAGGCGACCACGACGATGATGGCCACGACAAGCGCAAGAGCGGTTGGCGCAACTGTTACCGCAAGTCCGGTTCCTGAGAACTGCAGATAGGTAAAAATCGGCAGCGAGTACGGGTGATATGCGAGGATCACTGTCGCTCCATACTCTCCAAAGGCTCGGAGCCATGCGAGCAGGAGCCCCGCATAGATGCCGTCTCTCGCGACCGGAAGAGCGACACGGAAGAACAGTCCGAATTCGCGATGACCGAGCGTCGCAGCTGCATCAAACAGATCATCCGAGATCGTCGCGAATGTCGCGCGAACAACCACGATGAGAAAGGGAGCCGCGACAAAGGTCTGCGCGAGCACAACACCGATCAGAGATTCAGTGAGAGCTCCGTGAAAGAATCTCCCGATCGGCGTATAGGGGCCAACGAGCACGATCAGCAACATGCCACTCATCAACGGTGGAATCGCGAGTGGAAGCTGGACCAAAAGACCGATCAACGTCGAGAGCTTTGATTTGAAGCGCACCAGACAGTACGCA
>DATLTI010000066.1:0-1636 GCA_035533675.1 Acidimicrobiales bacterium
GAGGGCAATGCCCTCAAGAACCATGTTGACACCTTTTGGAGATCCGAGAGAGGTGATGGCGAAGGTGAAGATGGCTGCAATCGCGACCTTGCTCAGGATCAGCGCAAACAGTGTCTCTCCAAGACGACGCGCCCAGTGTTGGGTAATTGGCCAGACCAGACCTGCCAAGGCAAGCGGGATAAACAGTGATGCGATCGATATCGCCGCGGATCTCAGTACTAACTCCAAGAGACACAAAAAGACCACAACTGCGAGAACAAACGCGAATGCCAGTCCGGCGAACCCTGAAAGCGCAGGGATGTTGACCCTTGTCCCTGAGAGCGTCATTGAAAGATTCGATACAAGATGGTCAAAGGCTCCACTGCTGCTGCCAAGGAGCTCCGCGGCCACAACGTCAGAGGTCTTCAACAAGATAGAGACCACTTCGATAGCGACTCCTGAAAGCAACAGCGCAGCGGGAAGCCTCAGGAAAACGACGCGAATCAGGAGGTCAAGGTCCTGTTTGATGATTGCCTGGATCGCCACAAGGCACAGGAATCCTCCGACGAGCTCAAGACCGAAGCTTCGAAGGATCGCAAACTCAGCGACAAAGCCGGATCCAAAAGAGATGGCGCTCGCGCTGTTCAGCGCATGGCCAAAGAGTCCGAGCAACGAGCGAGTACCGGTGCCAACCCAGCCGACGAGGGCAACGAGAACACCGTTGACGAACGAAAGCAGGTTCATCCCAAAGAGATTGAGCACATTGGCAATGCCGTGAATATTGGGAACGATTTGGAAGAGGTCATGTCTCATCTTCATCACCTAGTGAAAGGTCTTGCCTGCATTGAAGAGGAAATTGAGAATTGTTGGAGCTGCTCCAATGAGGAGGGCTGCGGCGCCCGAGACGAGTACCGCCTTTCGGCCCGAAGAGGTGTGCTGGTAGTTGTTCGAATGTGCCCCAAGCGCCCACGTCCCCGCACCAACAACCAGTCCGACGAGTGCTGCAAGGAGTGCCCACCATGCCAAACCGTTCACGAGCGACTGCAGTGTCGCGGTGCCGGGAAGCCCAGAGGCACTTGGATCAAGAGAGGGCCCCGAAGCTTGCACGAAATGTGTTCGAGAGATCTCTTGGTGAAAAACGAGTGCAAGTCTTGCCAGGGCGCGGTTCATGTTGGGCCTCCTCAGGTCGTACCGACGATGCGGTAGTTACGCCAAGAGGTCGGAGAAACCGACAATAGAGAGGCCGCGACATGCGACGAAAACTTCTGCGGCGATTGTAGAAATAGAACCGTTGATTAGCAAGGAGATAATTTTCAACGGGATAACGCGAGTTCTCCTACGAAAGCCCCTCTAGCTGCCATGCTGTAAGGAATGTCCCTACCGAGGTGGACCTAATGAATCACGTGTTGCGTATACAGGTCTCCGAAATCGCGATTGCCGGTGGAATCGTGGTGCTTGCGCTCATTGCGGTCTACGTCTTTGCCAACCGGCGCGGTGTCGACAGCCTTCGGCAGCGACTGATCGCTCTTGGCTCGCGCCTCGGTGGCGAGAACCTCATCGATGAACCAAATGACATTGAGAGTTCTCTGACCTATGTTGAACTGAGTGCGGATCGCGCCGCTGAGGCAATCTCGAATGCCAGTGCAGACGCAATCCG
>DATLTI010000067.1:0-1664 GCA_035533675.1 Acidimicrobiales bacterium
CCTCGATCAAGAGGATGCGGTCTTCGTCGGGGATGAACCTGATCAGTGCGTTAAGCAGGGTTGTTTTGCCCGTGCCGGTTCCGCCGCTGATGAGGATGTTTTGCCGTCCCTCGACGTAGGTCTTGAGACGCTCGGCAGCGACCGCGTCAAGGCTCCCGCATTTTACGAGGTCTTCGACGGTGAAGCGGCGGTTGTTGAACTTCCGAATCGTGAGCGTCACGCCATGAATGCTGCACGGCGGGATGACAGCGGCGACGCGGCTACCGTCAGGCAATCGGGAGTCGAGAATCGGCTTCTGCTCGGAGATGTCGTCTCCCAATCGGCGAGCAATGTTCTTGACCGCTACCATCAGCGATTTCTCGCTCAGAGTCAGGCCCGGCACTTCCTGAAGAACACCATCGCGTTCGATGAAGACGCGGCTCGAACCATTGACCATGATTTCGCTTACGGAGTCGTCGCGGATTAAGTGCTCGATGGGTCGTAGGAAAGGAAGGATTGTCTCGAAGCCGAGCAACGTTAGTTCTCCGTTCCATTCGTCATAGCTCTCCGTCAGCGACCTGGCGGAAATAGGACTTGTTCACGTCGTTGAAATAGGGCTTGAGATAGCAGAACATCGGCGGCATAGGATTGACGCCGTCGTAAGCGAGGGTGACGGACTGCGCGTTTTTGAGTTCGGTGAACGTCTTCGTGTCGAAGCGGTAGTCGTTGTGCGTGACGTAGCTTTTGGAAGTCGTCACGTTGGCGCGGTTCGACAGAGCTTTCCCGCTCAAGAAGCTCACCTTGGCGTCGTGGCCGCTTTCCGAGATGTTGTAGCTGACCTTCAAGCGATCTTCACGCCCGCAGAGCTCGCTTGCCACGCTCGCCGAGAAGTCGTCTGAGAGGGCAAGGAATATTTTGGTGCGAAATGTTTGGAGAAGCGACCGCCACGTTTCTCCGGGCAATACGGATTTCAGTGAGCTGATGCTTTGCGTGGCCACAATCGGGATGCACTTCGGCTGGCGTGAGAGGCTGAAGAACTTCTCGTCGCCCAGCGGCTCGTTCTCGCCGACCGTGGCGAAGTGCTGGTATTCGTCGCAGAGGAAAAGCACCTGGCGAAAGTGCTGATCCGGGTGCGCTTCCATGTAGGGGATGCGGTTCAGGACCGCGCGCTCGAAATCGAGCTTCATCATAACGCCGAGCGCGCGGGCGAGGCCGGCATTCATGCCGATGGGAAAGTTGAGGGCGCAGACCTTGCCGTTCTCGATGAGCCACGAGAACGAAGGCAGGGGCTTGCCGTGGCGATGGTCGGCATTGGCCACAGGGTCATAGCACTCAGCGGGCGGGCAGAAGGTCCGCTTCACGTCGGGGTTGTCGTCGAAGAGCGACAGGAAGACAGAGATGCCTTCGACGATGGAGGTGCGGAGTTTCGGTTCGAGGCTCTGCCAGTCATGATTGAACCAGCGTTCTACGGAATCAAGCTGAGCGCGCTTGCGCGCCATGATCTTGTTCGTTGCGGAATCGGTGTCGTCCTCGAACCGAATCTGGTTTTTCTTCAGGAAGTCGCGGAGTTCCTGCGTGGCGACCGTGTGGTACTTGTGCCGAGATTTTTCGAGAATGAAGTGAAACGCCTGAAGCTCGGTGTGATGCTCGGAGGCGTAATCGTCCGCTGAGATGCAGAGTTGAGG
>DATLTI010000068.1:0-1436 GCA_035533675.1 Acidimicrobiales bacterium
ACAAGTTCACGTACCGCCGAAGTCAGGCTCTTAAGCGTCTGGCCAGCGAGTGGTCCGACGCCCGGAAGATCACCGACGAGATGGTTGAGCTTTGCGCGAAGTGCACCATAGGAGGGCGAGAGTCGCAGCTGAGTCAGTGACTCAGAGAGCTTGGAGATCGTCGGTGCATAGCTGCGTCCGTTGTCATTCAAGATCACGAGCACGCGAGATCCACGATGTCCAATGTTGTTGAGTGCCTCATAGGCCATGCCACCGGTCAGTGCACCATCACCGACAAATGCGACGACGCGACGCGAGGTCGACTGGCCGGTCTGTGCAAAGGAGATCGCAACGCCCTGCGCGTAGCTCAACGCGGTCGATGCGTGCGAGTTCTCGATCCAGTCATGTGGCGACTCCTCGCGACTTGGATATCCCGAAAGGCCACCCTCCTTGCGAAGTCGCGCGAACCCCGGCATCCGACCGGTCAGAAGCTTATGAACATAGGCCTGATGCCCAGTGTCAAACAGCAGTACGTCCTGGGGTGAGTGAAAGACCCGATGCATCGCGATCGTTGCCTCAACTACACCAAGATTCGAACCAAGATGGCCACCTGAGGTCGTCACCGAATCAACGATGAACGCGCGCAACTCCGTGGCAAGTTGGTTGCACTGTTGGTGGTCCAGCCTCTTCACATCTGCCGGCGAATGAATCGTCGACAAAAGGGGATAGCCCGATGATCCCACTTGATTGTCCACGGTGGTGCTCCTTGACATCTCTTTGCTTGGACGCCTGGTGCTGTGATGGCCACCTCCGGACGCATCGCCGACAGCCAGACCCCACCAAGTGCTTCATGCGAAGTATAGGTGACTATGCGGTCACAGTCACTGTGCGTCACATAAATACGGGCGCCGAGACACCGGATCTACCCCTCGCGCGGGCGATCCTCCCTTCCAAGCACCTCAGAGGACCTCGACGAGAGCAACTCTGGGGTGCGCATTGCCATCGCCTCAGCGATCGCCAGCGTGATGTGGGCAGGTCGCAGAACACTTTCGTGCTGAACAGGCACAACCGCTGCCAGGGCTGCCCGGAGGAGCTGATTGATCAACCCGTCATAGGCTCGCGCGTAACCCGGTCGACGTTGCAGGGCGAGTGAGGCAAGGTCCAAGACGATCGGGAGGTAGGGACCGAGTGCCTCGGCAAGGAGGGCAACGATCTCCTGCTCGCTCACAAGATCACCTCCAACGATTGCAGCGCTGACGACCTCGCCGACGAGGTTCACCGCGGCAAAGAACAGCTCCTCTTTGGAAGAAAAATGGCGATAGAACGATCCCTTTGCGATTCCCGTCGCCTGACAGACGTCATCGACAGAGACATCGGCATAGCCGTGTCGCGCGAAGGCGACCATCCCTGCCTCGCGCAGCCGATCAGACAACGAGGGAGATGCAGTTGTCGGAAAG
>DATLTI010000069.1:0-3261 GCA_035533675.1 Acidimicrobiales bacterium
GAGGTCTCCTCTGAACAACTCGGTGGGGCAATGACCCATGCCACGCGTTCTGGCGTCGCCGCATTCGTCGCTGCAGATGAGCGATCATGTCTTGATGATGTGCGATTTCTCCTCTCGTTCTTGCCCTCGAACAATCTTGAAGAGCCGCCGACGGTTGCCAACAGTGATCCGGTCACAAGGTCAACGCCGGAGTTACGCGATCTGGTGCCAGCGCGTCCCAATCAGCCCTATGACGTCAAGACCCTGATCGGCGCCGTCGTTGATGACGGCGAATACCTCGAGTACCTTCCGTTTTTCGCGGCGAACCTCACCTGCGGCTTCGCGCGCATCGGTGGCCGGGTCATCGGCATCGTCGCCAACCAGCCTCAGGTTCTCGCGGGCGTGTTAGATATCGATTCGTCGGAAAAGGGTGGCCGGTTCGTACGAACCTGTGACGCGTTCAACATTCCACTTGTCACCTTTGTCGACGTTCCTGGATTCATGCCCGGCACCGATCAGGAATATGGCGGCATCATCCGGCATGGCGCCAAGCTGCTCTATGCCTACTGTGAGGCGACGGTGCCACGCATCCAGGTGATCACGCGCAAGGCATACGGCGGCGCATATCTGGTCATGGATTCAAAGTCGATCGGTTCGGATCTGTGTTTCGCGTGGCCATCCGCCGAGCTTGCCGTCATGGGCCCAGAGGGTGCTGTCGAGATCGTGCATCGCCGAGAGCTCGCCAACGCAGAGGACGCCCCAGCGCGCCGAGCAGAACTTGTTGCCGAATACACCGCGCGCTTTACCAATCCCTATGTCGCAGCAGAACGCGGATACATCGACGATGTGATCGACCCAGCAGAGACTCGTCAGGTGCTTGCGGCAAGCCTTGACCTTCTCATCACCAAGCGTGAAGACCTGCCTCGGCGCAAACATGGGAACATTCCCCTGTGATCGAGGTCACAAAAAGCGAGAACGGTCGGCTCGCGCCCGATGACACAACACTTGAGGTGATCACCAGGGCGCTCGGGGATTACCTTGCGCACCAGTCGAACTCCGAGTCTCGCATTCGTCCAACCTGGCGCGAACGGCGAACCAACTGGAGATTTTCCGGTCGCGCCTGGACCGGAGCTGCGCATGAGAGCCGGGATCGTCCAAGACGCTGATTGGTGTCACTCCATCGCGACGATCGGCCTTGAGATCTCTGTGGTGGGCGGCTCGTAGAAACGACTCGGCAGTATCGTCGGCCAGACACCTCCCAAGAGCGAGAGACCAGCGGCGACCACAAAGGCAAGAGCAATCGAGTGCGTCAGCAATGCTCCAGCAATCGCAGCACCAATCGGATAGCCCGCGAAATTGACGTTCATCGAAACCGCAAATGCCCGACCAAACCAGAGTGGATCTGTTGCGCGCTGACGGAGCGAGAACATCGCAACCACAAGCGGCCCATTGGCAATTCCACAGAGCGCGATCTCAAGTCCAGCAAGCTCTGGATCATGGGTAAACGCAAGCAACGTGAATCCAAGAGCACTCAGCGCGCAGCCAAGTGAGAGGACTCCCTTCTCTCGCCGTTCGGTACCGATCCTGCCCATCACCATTCCAGCTACAAAGCCCGCAAGGCCCATCGCGCCAAAGAAGAGCCCGACGCTCTCCGAACCGCCGTGGAGTCGGTGCAAAACGAGAACCGGGATTGCAACCGCGAGCGCACCGGAGCCCATGTTGTAGATCGTCATTGTGCCTGCGAGCATGCGCAGCACTCGGTTGTGGGACACGTATCTGATCCCTGCAATTGCATCGGCGAACACCCCGACCTCGTGATGGACATCGCGATTGGGTACCACCACCCACGAGAGCACTCCAGCTGCCAGGAGAGAGAGCGCCGCCGGAACCATCAGCGACCATCTCGCTCCAATCACCGACACCGAAATTCCCGCGATCCCTGGTCCGAGCACGCTCGAGATAACAAACGTCCCGCTGTCAAGTGCGTTCGATCGGTCCCAGAGCTCTCTCGGCACCAACATTGGAAAGAGTGAGCGGCCCCCGACCCGACTGAGCGGCTGCGTGAATGAACTCACCGCAACAATGCATAACAGAGCGCCGGTCGAGAGCAGGTGCACGATCGAGAGAGAGCTGATCAATGCCATTGCAACTGCGGCAGTAAAAAAATCAAGTTTCATGAACATGACCTTGGCATTGCGTTCGAGCAGAGCACCAGCGATCGGACTCACAAGGATGCCCGGAACCTGACCGACCAATAAGACAATTCCCGAGAGCGCAGACGAATGTCCCGTGCCAAGCACGAAAAGGACGATGAGCACTGAGAACATCTGAGTCGCCATCCGTGCAAACAGTGAACTCAAAATGAGTGGGGTAAAGCCGGCAAGTCGAAAGAGCTCGCGGTATCCCGATGGTTGTTCCGCGTTAGGCATGCTTGGGTTGGCCCGAATAACCTGAGATCAGGCGCGCCATCGGCAGCGAATCGAGCTTGCATGCAGCACCACAATCGTCACCAGATGAAAGGGATCGCGGTATCTGGCAGTCACATCTGAATCGGTCATAGCGAGCACGTGTTGGATACCTCGAGATTAGGCGTGAGTGGGACCGACTGGGACGTCAGTCCCGGATGGTACTCGCGATAAGCACCAGAACCGCGATAGTTGGCACTGCCGCGAGAGCGCGATGGTCATGAACGAGAAACGCGGAGCCCACAACAAGAACCATTCCCACGAACAGTTCCGGGGTGTCGCCGACAAGGAAGTCCCACCAGAACATCCTGAACGCGCGGTTCCATTTCACGATCGTCGTCATGGCGTGTCCGTCGCAAGGACCCCGTGGGCAGGAGCAGGAAAACGGCGACGCATGAGCTCAATCGCGAGAAAGGTGACGAACCCGAAGGGCGCGACGAGCACAAGGATGAACGCGTCCGACCAGGGCCAGTGGATTTTTGCACCCTCTCCTGCCCAGAAGATGCCGAAACTGCTGAGCATGATGCCAACGGTCATCTTCATCGCATTCTCGGGAACCTCAGAGAGCAGACGCGCGAGCGCAATGTCAACCGCCGCGACGATCAAGAGGGGGGCGCCCGCCGCGAGAGACGCGAGCAGCATCTTGTGGTCGCTCGAACCAAGACTGAGGACGATGAGCACAACCTCGGTTCCCTCAAGAAACACTCCATTGAAGGCGACCGCGAAACCGACGGAGTCGCGCTGGGCCCGCTGGCGGCTATCTGCTGGTTCGGTGCGCGACGCTACCGTTTTTTGGTAGATGAGGTCCTCGCCATGG
>DATLTI010000070.1:0-7213 GCA_035533675.1 Acidimicrobiales bacterium
CCGTCAGGCCCAGCGCGTCAGCCAATTCGCTGAGGAGCGACGTCCCGGCTCGGGAGACCAGGCCCTCTCCATCGGCGGCCACGGACGGGCGGATTCGGCGGCTGGTACGCTTCACTTTCAAGGTGCTCTCCAAGGCTGGAATGTTTGAGGCTCAACATCTCAATTGTCCCTTTCCTGGCAGGGCACTTTGTGTTTTCCCGGCCTGCCACTCAGTTCCTTACTGAAAGATCCGGGTTAGGTGATCGCCAGTGGACCCATTACATGATCGAGGGTGGACCCATCACGTGATCGCCGACACTTCATAGTCTCTGCCCGCAAGTCGCACCCGCATCGTCGTCTGTCGAAGGTTCCTCAGCCGCATATCCTGCCGCCGACGCAACGGCGCGCAGGTAGGCGCCGCTGAACTGCTTCTTCTGCTCGTTAAGGTCCACACCCGCTGATCATCGCCTCTCAACCCCGCCTTCGTCCGGCCCGACCCGGTACAGCGTACATCTGTTCGCCTTGCGCGCGTCTCCTCGGGCTACGGTCCCTGGTATGGCGCCGCTCTAGGGGAACCCAAGCTAAGACTTTAGGAGGAGTTGCTGAGGGAGAAGCGACGCCACGGAAGCCGGCGAGGGCCGATCGATGAGAACAAACGGACGATAACGGGCCGCCCGAAGTACGTAGAAACGCCTCGAGGATTCTGTTCCATCAGAACACAGCTCGCTGGTGCCAAACAGAACCATGCTCACGGGCCGCCGTACCATCAGGGGATGAGCCCTAGCATCCGAGGGACGCGCCGCCGCGTCGAGGAGGCCCTGCGGCGGGACCGTACCTCTGGTACCGACGCCAGCCTCACCGGGATTGCCGCGTGGCACCTGTTGAGATCGAAGCAGCGGACGGCTGACCACGGAGAGGTCTTCACGCCGCCGCGACTGGTCGAGGCGATGCTCGACTTGGTTTCATCCGAGACCGAGCGTATCGACGCCCTTTTCCTTGAGCCAGCCTGCGGGTCGGGCAACTTCCTCGTACCGATCCTTCAGCGCAAGCTCGCGACGGTACAGGCGCGGTACGGAAGAAGTGGCTTTGAGAAGCATCATTACGCTCTATTGGCACTGATGTCCGTGTACGGCATCGAGCTGCTCGCAGATAACGTTGCCGAGTGTCGCGGGAACCTGCTTGAGGTATTCGCCGCGTTTGTCGGGGTGAGCGCTGCCGACGACTGGTACGCTGCTGCCGTCAACGTTCTTGATCTCAATATTGTCCACGGCGATGCCCTGTCGATGATGATGCAGGGAGCGCGCAGTGAGCCGATCATGTTCGCTGAGTGGTCGTATCTCGGCAAAGGCGAGTACCACCGACGGGACTTCCGCTTTGACACCCTGACGCAGATGTCGTCGTTCGGAGAGGAAGGCACTCTCTTCGCAGACCTCGGGAAGCACCAGATATTCACTCCGACCCGTGATCACGGATCGCTGGTAGTCAGCGACATCGCCCGAGATAGCGTTCGAAATGCCTGAACAAGCTGCTTTCAGACTGCGCAACCGTAACCCCGACGTGCTGACCTGTATCGCCAATCTCTCCAACGACGAAGTATTCACTCCTCCTGAGTTCGCCAACCAGATGCTCAACCTAGTCGGCGCCGTGTGGGCTGATACCCACGATGGCGCGAATGTCTGGTCCCAGTCCTCGCTGAGGTTCCTCGACCCGTTCACCAAGTCAGGCATCTTCCTTCGGGAGATCGCCTCGCGTCTAATCGCAGGACTCGCGATTGAGATCCCGGATCTCGAGGAACGAGTTGACCACATCGTCACCAAGCAGGTCTACGGGATCGGTCTCACCCAACTCACCAGCCTGATCGCCCGCCGGAGTGTGTACTGCTCGAAGTCGGCTAACGGGAAGCACTCCATCGCGCAGTCGTTTACCAATCCAGATGGCAACATTTGGTTCGAGCCAATGCAACACACATGGGCTGGCGCAACCGACTTCGTCGCGACCGTTGATGCTGCCGGCAACCGCGCCAGGAAGGGGACCAATGGCAGGTGCAAGTACTGCGGCTCGAGCCAGAAGACTCTCGACCGCGGCGAAGGCTTCGAGACCCACGCTTACGCCTTCATCCATGCCGACAACATCAGGTCGCGAGTCGCTGAGCTATTCGGAGGGGAAATGCAGTTTGACGTGATCATCGGCAACCCGCCCTACCAGCTAGACGACGGTGGGCATAACAACTCGGCGACGCCTATCTATCAGCTCTTTGTGGAGCAAGCCATCGCCCTAAACCCGCGCTACCTGTGCATGGTCACACCATCACGCTGGTTCGCAGGAGGTCGCGGTCTCGACAAGTTCCGTGAGCGGATGCTGAGCGACGGGCGCATTAGTCATCTCACCGACTACCCCAAGCTCTATGACGGCTTTCCAGGAGTCAAGATCCGCGGCGGCATCTCTTATTTCCTTTGGGATCGGGATCACAGCGGGCCGGCGACCATTCAGACGATGTGGGACGGCCAGCCGATCGGCGACTCGGTGACTCGACCGCTGAATCAGTTTGACGTCTTTGTCCGTTGGAACGAGGCCGTTCCCATTCTTGAGAAGGTCTTAGCGAAGCACGAGGCAGTCCTCAGCGCTAGGGTATCCAGCCAGAAGCCCTTCGGGCTCCGCACGTTTTTTCACGGCGCCCCCACGCCCGCCGGACTCGCAGACCCAATCAAGCTCTACGGCTCGCAGCAAGTGTCATGGATTGAGCGTGCGGCCGTTCCTCAAAACAGCGACTGGATCGACAAGTGGAAGGTTCTCGTCACCAGTATCCAGGGCACGAGCGCAGCTGTCGAGCGGATCTTCCTCGGCAAGCCAATCGTGTCCGGCCCCGGTGAGGCCTGCACAGAGACGTATCTAGTGGCCGGCCTGTTTGATGATGAGCAGCAGGCCGAGAGGTGCGCGGTTTACCTCCGAACACGATTTGTGCGATTCCTCGTGTCTTTGCGCAAGAGCACCCAACACGCCGCTCGTGGTGTGTACGCCTTCGTGCCCGACGTTCCACTGAATCGCGGTTGGACCGACGCGCAACTCTATGAACGTTACAAGCTGACTGCGAGTGAAATCGGTTTCATTGAGTCGCAGGTCGCCGAGCACACCGATGCAGTCGCCGATGAGGTGGTGAGTGAGTAAGCCGATCGAGGAACTGCTTCCCGAGAAGCCCTATGCTCGTCTGCATATCTACGCCTATTCGATCGAGGACGATGCCCACGCTCGCTGGCTGAAGGTCGGGCAGACGACGCGTGACGTCAAGACGCGTGTAGGGCAGCAGCTCAAGACCGCGGCGATCAAGAATTACACAATTCGCCTCGATGAGTCTGGAGAGCGAGACGACGGAACGGTCTTCAGCGATCATCAGGTACGTGCACGGCTGAAGGCGAAGGGTTTCGGAAATCCCGAGCTCGAGTGGATGGTGTGCACTCTCGCCGACGTTCAGACAGCGATCACCGAGTTGCGCACTGGCCAGCAGCTCACCGGCACCCATCACGAGACCTTCTCAATGCGTCCGGAGCAGTTGGAGGCCGTCAGAAAGACACACGCCTACTTCCATTCCATCTGGCAGGAAGACATGCATGCCGTCCCCCGGTTTCTCTGGAACGCGAAGATGCGGTTCGGCAAGACCTTCGCCACCTACCAGCTTGCAAACAAGCTCGGCGCTAAGAAGCTGCTTGTCGTGACTTTCAAGCCTGCAGTTGAGGATGCGTGGCAGAAGGACCTTGAGTCCCACGTCGATTTCGACGGGTGGCAGTACCTGTCAAAAGCCACCGGCACCGACCCGACCACGGCCGACAAGAAACGGCCACTCGCCTATTTCGGCTCATTTCAGGACCTGCTAGGCAAGGACAAGGCTGGCAACATCAAGGCGAAAAATACCTGGCTCCACGAGACCAACTGGGATCTCGTTGTATTCGACGAGTATCACTTCGGCGCCTGGCGGGACAATGCCAAGGAGCTCTTCGAAGGCGAAGACGACAGCGAGGCCAAGCAGGAGTTGAAGAGCGAGTTCAACCCTGACCTCGAAAGCTTCAACGAGGAACTCGACGAGCTGGGCGAGAGTGAGACCAACTTCCTTCCTATCACCACCAAGGCTTATCTGTACCTTTCCGGGACTCCGTTCAAGGCACTCGCCACGGGTGAGTTCATCGAGGAGCAGATCTTCAACTGGACCTACACCGACGAGCAGCGTGCCAAGCAAACGTGGGCAGAGAAACACCCGGATACAAAGAACCCGTATGCCGCGCTCCCCGGGATGCGATTGCTCACATACCGGATGCCCGATGAGCTGCTGGCGATCGCGAAGCAAGGAGAGTTCGACGAGTTCGACCTCAACGAGTTCTTCTCAGCCACCGGCATAGGTATATCGGCCACGTTCGAGCACAAGAACGACGTACAGAAATGGCTCGATATCATTCGGGGGTCATACTCGGCGACCCAAGTCGACAACCTGAAGCTCGGCGCGAAAAAGCCGCCCTTCCCGTACTCCGATGTCCGGCTCCTGCCCTACCTTAACCACTCACTCTGGTTTTTGCCGACCGTTGCGTCCTGTCACGCTATGGCGCACCTTCTTGCCGAGAAGCAGAATGTCTTCTTCGAGGACTACAAAGTGCTCACAGTGGCTGGCGCCGGTGCCGGGGTCGGACTGGCAGCGTTGCCACCGGTGCGCAACGCGATTGGAAGCGGCCACGACACCAAGACCATCACCTTGTCCTGCGGAAAACTCACAACCGGTGTGACCATCCCGCAGTGGTCGTCGATCCTAATGCTCCGCAATCTGACCGCCCCGGAGACATACTTCCAGGCAGCCTTCCGAGTGCAGTCGCCTTGGTCCATCACGAACCCCAATGGCGACAACCCCAGCGAAGAAGAGATTTTCAAACCGGTTTGCTTCGTTTTTGACTTCGCTCCAACCCGCGCGCTCCGCCAGCTCACTGAGTACGGAGCCGGCCTCTCCCCCGAGGCCGCCAACCCCGAGGATGCCGTCAAGGACCTCGTCAGCTTTCTCCCGGTACTCGCGTACGACGGCTCCGACATGACGCAGATAGATGCTGGTGGCATCCTCGACATCGCGATGGCTGGGACCTCCGCAACGCTGCTTGCCCGCAAGTGGGAGTCGGCACTCTTGGTCAACGTGGACAACGAGACACTGAGGAAGATCCTCGCCAGCCCAAGTGCACTCGAAGCCGTCATGAAGATCGAGGGCTTCCGCGCCCTCGGGAGCGACATCTTCGAGACCGTCATTAACAAGAGCGAGCAGGTGAGAGCGACCAAGAAGCAAAAGGGCGACGACATTACGCCCAAGGAAAAACGGCAACTCTCTGACGAAGAGAAGGAGTACAAGTCCAAGCGCAAGCAGATCCAGGAGAAGCTCGTCAAGTTTGCGACCAGGATCCCCGCATTCATGTACCTCACGGACTTCCGCGAGAACACACTCAAGGATGTCATCACGAAGCTAGAGCCAGACCTTTTCAAAGCCGTCACCGGCTTGACTGTCGACGACTTCAACCTACTCGTCTCGCTAAATGTCTTCAACAGCGCACACATGAACCAGGCAGTTTTTGCGTTCCGTCGATACGAAGATTCGTCCTTGTCTTACACGGGGATCGCGAGCCACGAGGACCTGCAGCATGTCGGCCTGTACGACACCGTGGTTGCGCGCGAGGTGTAGCCCGAGCTTCCGGTGATCATCCCGATCGGTCCCGACCCGTCAGCACAAGGTGCCTTGCCACAGGCGACGCGTCCGCAATTTACGCGGTGTGCAGTTCAGGTCGAGCGGGTCGGTCGTCGCTGGCACGCTTGGCAGACGGGAGCCCGGCAGCCGGGTGATCCGATAGGTGCGCGGCTACAGATGTGTACCGCTGTGAGGCGATCGGAGTAAGGATGTGTGCAGCATTCGGCGTCACGCGAAAAACGTGCTCAACGCGCTATCGCGTGGAAGGCGCTATATACGAGATTGTGCTCATCCCACCAGCAGCAGGTCTCGCGAGCCACAGCGATCCATGGTAGCGGCGAGGGATGGATGTCCTCGCGGGCGGACTTCCGGGGTTATGATCGAGGCATGGCCGACCTGGTGGAAATGACCGTCGACAGCATCAGGGTGCACATGCCGACCGGCCAGCACGTCGTCATCCTCAAGGAGAAGACGGCTGATCGCTACCTTCCCATCTGGATCGGCATCAACGAAGCCAACGCGATCGCCCTCAAGATCACCGGGATCACCCCGGAGCGACCGATCACGCACGACCTGCTCGCCAACCTGCTGAGCGCGGTCGAGGTGACCGTGGAGCGGATCGTCGTGACCTCGCTCAGCAACGAGGTCTTCTACGCGCGGATCCTCGCCCAGGTCGACGGGCGCCGTCTGGAGATCGACTCCCGCCCGTCAGACGCGATCGCCGTGGCAGTGAGGCTCGGAGCCGGGATCTTCGTCGCCGACGAGGTGCTCGACAAGGCCGGAGTCCTCCCCGAGGCCGACAAGGACGGCGACCTCATCGAGAAGGATCCGGAGAGCGAGGAGCGTCTCGCCAAGATTCGCGACTGGGTGAACACCCTCAACCTCCCCGACCTCGGGACCGGCGCCTCCGAGAGTTAGGCTCGGCCCGTCTCAGTTCCGCCTGACTAGCGGCGCACAACTCCTGGAGTTCTGAGGCTCATTCTGAAGGGCGGAGGTCGGACTACTACTGCCCGGCGTTAATTCGTGACCCAGGCGGAGGGGTCGCGCAAATACAGGCCGCAAGCACAGTCGAGGACCTCTTCCGGCGTCCCTGCCGCGGCTCCGTTGGGAAGGACCGAGTCCTCGTACCGCATGCCGCTCCAGGTGTAGATGGCGAAACCCCAGAAGGTGGCGCTGCCTGCATAGCGGAGGCGAAAGAGCGGTTCGACCTGACCGTCACTGTCTGGCGTTGCGCCATCGATGTACGCGAACTCGCCGCGGACGCGGATGGTGAGCTGCTCGAGGTCGGGCCAGCGCTCCCGCTGGCGTTGCAACAGGCGCAAGGTCAGAGAGGAGCGCGTGCTCTCTGGGATCTTCATCGGCACCCCCTTTTAAAGGGAACGCTCGTTCTGTTTAACTGCACGGTGACGCTCATCATCAGCGATCACGAGGTGCTTCGCCATGCGTTCCACCACCCTCGTTGTCAGCGCCGATCAGGCCCGCCACTTGGAGGCGATCATCGCTCGTCACATCAGCCCGCAGCGACTGGTGCTG
>DATLTI010000071.1:0-1454 GCA_035533675.1 Acidimicrobiales bacterium
CGTTTCCCGAGGGCTATCGACACCTTGCGTATCTCCAAAACAGCATTGGCTACGAGGTCAAGCGCGATATGCCAGGTCTTGTCGGACAAGAACTTGAAGACCTCTATGCGCGCGGTAACCGCTGGCTCTTTGGTGAGCTTGAGCAATAACTCAATGGTCGAGGGCGCGGATGTTTATTTGCTCTGTACCCGAATGAGCGCGCTGGAATGAGTGCCGGCGTCTTGCATCACGACGAAGCGGTGATGGGAACCGTTGTTTCAATAGACATCTATCCCTCAGAGCTCGCTAGCGAGGCTGTGATCCTTGCTCTGTCGCGCGCGAGAAAGACGTTGCATCGGGTCGACGCGGTATTCAGTACCTATCGCGAGTACAGCCCGATGAATCAATTACGACGGGGTGAGATCAGTCTTGATGAGGCTCCACCAGAGATGGCCGAGGTGCTCGATCTCTGCAAAGAGGTGTGCGAGATGAGTGATGGCTGGTTCGACGCCTGGGCGATGCCAGGCGGCGTCG
This sequence comes from Acidimicrobiales bacterium, assembly GCA_035533675.1. Classification (GTDB taxonomy): domain Bacteria; phylum Actinomycetota; class Acidimicrobiia; order Acidimicrobiales; family Bog-793; genus CAIVND01. The sequence goes on from DATLTI010000071.1 coordinate 514, forward strand.
ATCCGACCGGACTTGTCAAGGGATGGTCAGCCAAGCGCGCGCTCAACGATCTCGTTGCTGCAGGCGTTGGGGTTGCCTCGGTCAATGCAGGCGGTGACATTGCGACCGCGGGAGTTCCAGAAGGTCTCGATCGGTGGCGATTTGGGATCCAGGATCCGTTCGTGCCGGGACGGCTTGTCCGTGTCGTAGAGGTGCAAGGGGCAATTGCGACCTCGGGAAGCTATGCGCGTGGCGCGCATCTCATCGATCCCCATTCGAGAAGGGCGATTGTCGGGGTTGCCTCCGCGACCGTCGTCGGCGCGGACATCACCTTCGCCGACGGGTTTGCAACCGCGCTCGCAGTGGCCGGCCCTTCGTTGCTTGGTGCGATAGAGCGGGCGGGCTATCTCGGATTTGTCATCACCAATGATCGACAACAGCTTGCCTCTGAGGGGTTCCCCTTCTTCGAGGCCGATGAAGCGGCCGGCCCTACGCCTTAGTAGGCGGGCACTGACCAGCCCTTTGACTGGGCGATCTCTTTGCACGTTGGACACAGCGGATAGCGCTGAGGGTCGTTTTTTGGAACCCAGACCTTGCCACACAGGGCTTTGACAGGAGTGTCGTTGATCATCCCAGCCACGACGGAGTTCCCGACGGGAACAAATTCGTCCGCTGAGAGTTTGAAGCCCTCGAGGACGATGTGAGTCAGCCGTTCGTGTCCACCATCGAGCAGTGGATCTACCAGCGCTGGAGCAAGGTTGGTGCTAATAGAGGTCACCTTTTCAGGCTAACGCCCGGAGGACGCCCGGAAAACGGCGACAACGGCGCGGACTTTTTTCCCCAAATGCGTGGGAAAATGATTCTGTGGTCAGACCAAGCGAAATCTTCAGTACGCATCCAGGACGTTGCTTTCGCTATGTCGAGAATGCCGAGGGCCGACTCGAAGGTTGTGATGAACCCGT
>DATLTI010000072.1:0-2321 GCA_035533675.1 Acidimicrobiales bacterium
GGAGGCGGTCGCCAAGATCGTCATTGACGTGGTCGGTGACGTGCTCAACGATGAACGCTTCGAGGGACTGACCCGCCTCGGGGTCGACGAGGTCTCCTATAGAAAGGGCCATCGCTACTTGACCGTCGTCGCGGACCACGACCGCGAGGGTCGAGTCGTTTGGGCGAAGTCGGGCAAGAATGCCGCCACCCTGATGGCCTTCTTCGATGAGCTGGGTCCCGAGCGAGTGGCGAAACTCGAGGCCATCAGCCTGGATATGGGCGACGCCTTCGAACGTGCGACCACGCTGAGGGCGCCCCACGTTCGACAGTGCGTCGATCCCCTCCACCTGGTGGCCCTCGCCAACGAGGCGATCAATCAGGCTCGGCGCTGGGCCTGGAACGAAGAGCGTCGCGTGGCCCCGAAGAAACTCCGGGGTCGACCACGGCTCGACGAAACGCGTCCTCGCGATCACGCGCGCTGAACCAAGCACACCCGTTGGGCACTGTTAAAGGATCCCGCCAACTTGAGCGACGAGCAGCTCGGCGTGCGGCACGAACTCAGGCGCAACAACTCCGTGCTCTATCGCAGCTGGCAACTGAAGGAAGCCCTGCGCGATCTCTACCGCTTACGGCAGCCGACCGACGCGCCCGCGCACCTCGAGTGGTGGTTGCGCTAGGCGAGTCGAAGTCGCATCCCGGCGTTCGTGAAGTTAGCGAAAACCGTGCGCAAGAACCGTGAACGCATCTTGGCGGCGATCGAACTCGACCTCTCGAACTCGAAACTAGAAGGTCTCAACTCCAAGATCCGACTCATCAACCACCGCGGCTACGGACACCACTCGGCTGAGGCGGTCATCGCCATGATCTATCTCTGCTGCGGCGGACTCACCATCGATCTACCCACGTCAAGCGTCGTGAGATGATCAGAATTCACCCACACCAACCCGAGGAGAACCCAAAATGAGGCCTATCCGGACCTAGAAGTCCGCAAACTTCTCGGCGAGTTTCAAGAGCGGACTGCTTCGGTTCGCGTGCGGGTTCACGTCGAGCCTCCGACACCAGCAATCGATTCCCCCTGTTGGGTGGTACTTGAAGGCTGTCACTGCGGTGACTTCGCAGTCGAAGTATCCGGGAGTTCTGGTACCGGGAGCATCCAATCTGAGACCTTTGGTAGGCTCGAAAACATGGGCCTCGAATGGGAACAGACCAACGTCGATGCGAAGGATCCGGTGCTGTTGGGTCGCTGGTGGCAGCAGTCGCTTGGATGGGTCGTGGTTGACGAAGCGCCCGACGTGTTCGAAATTCGACCGGACCCGGATCAGCTTCCCGGACTTCTATTTGTTCGAGTTCCTGATGGAAAGCAGGTGAAGAACCGTCTTCACCTTGACTTCCGCCCCGAAGATCAGGATCTTGAGGTCGGTCGATTGCTCACGTTGGGCGCCGAGCGGGTCGACATTGGTCAGGGTGAACAGTCTTGGGTCGTTCTCGCAGATCCAGAGGGAAACGAGGTCTGCGTGCTCGGCGCTCGTTCGATTCACTGAAAGGTCGGCGGAATCGTTTGCTGACCCGAGTGAGTGCAGACGTGGAATAGTCAACCCTCTAACGGGGGCGGCGTCACTTCCTCGATTGCGAGTCACCAATGTGCGTTCGTTGCAGAACTATTGCGCCGTGCCTCCGACTATGACCACGACAAGAGACAATGGCTGCAACGCAATAAGTTGCTTGAGTTGCTTGAGCTGCGACACAATCCTTTAGTCGAGACCCGGCGAGGGTAGATGAGTTTCTTCCCTTAGGCCGACTGCATCATGTTCCCAAAAGAGATCTGCGTAGACGAGGGTGCCCCTCATCCAAGGTTCATATGTGGAGAGTTGAATGGTTTGGAAAGATGCATCAGGAATCCGAAGTGATGGCCTACGGAACCCTAATTTTGCACCAGACGAGAATCCGAACCGCGCGTAGTAGGTTGGCAATCCTTCTAGGAAAACGACGGGAACACCTCTTTTGTCCAACATTTCCAATCCCACCTTGATGAGTTTGGAGCCGATACCCTGACGCTGATGGCTCGGAAGGATCGCGATTGGACTCAATACCTGCACGGTGACCAACTCTCTCGGTGCGTCAAGCAGGCTGGGCGTAAACATAACGTGGCCGACAATGAGAGACTCCTCTTCGGCGACGAGCGATAAACCGGACTCCGCCGTAATCAAACTTCTAAGAGCGTCCGAAAGCTCGGCAACGCGATCTCCACTGGTTCCAAATGCCTCGCGGTGCACACGGGTTACCGCGTGTCTATCGTCCACGTTCTCGACTCTGACCTCCATAGCACCCGACACTACCTAA
>DATLTI010000073.1:0-6535 GCA_035533675.1 Acidimicrobiales bacterium
ATCGTCACCTCCTGGCATCAGATAGGTATTGGTCATGCGCACCATCGGTAGGTGCTGGTAGCTCTGACGCCGTCCATTTCCAGAAGATGCACGACCTTCTTTTCGCGACCGAAGGAGGTCCCACATGTAATCGGTCAGCACGCCGCGTTCAATCAGCACATTCCGCTGTGTTTGGTAACCCTCATCGTCAATCGTCGATGTTCCCCATTTGTCGCTCACCGTGCCATCATCAACAAGTGTCACCGAAGGGCTCGCGACAAGTTCGCCGATTCGATTCGCATAGACAGAGGCGTCCTTGACGATGTGGTCCGCCTCAAGACCGTGCCCACATGCTTCGTGGAACAAGATTCCTCCAGTACCGCTCTTAAGGACAACGGGCAGGACTCCAGACGGTGCTGGCCGTGCCGCGAGTTTTGCGATCGCCCGGTTTGCAGCTTTCGTCGCGGTCTCTTCGGCACTGATCCGATCAAAAAGCTCGTATCCAACGGTGTAAGCGATGCTCTCGTAACCGGTTTGCATTCCGCTGTCTCCTGCTGCAACACACATCACAAACAGACGTGTACGAACCTGGTCATCGTCGGCATAAACGCCATCTGAGTTCGCGACAACAAATCGCCGGCGACTGTCTCCATATCCGGCCGAAACCTGTCTGATCGCTCCATTGACCGACCGAGCAGCATCGTCCGCGCGTTCAAGCAGTGTGACCTTTGTTGCCTTGGCAATCGACTCTGGGTAGATCTCCACAATCCCGTGTGATGGATAGTGCTGTTGAACGAGCTCGACCTCGCGCACCCCACCGCCACCGCGCTTCGCGATCGAAGCTGCCGCTGTTGCTGCTGCAACGAGACCCGCTCCAGTGATGTCTGCGGTATGAGCAAAGCCAGTTGTATCGCCGACTACGACGCGGATTCCCGCTCCGCGATCGCGCCCGGTTGCAAGCTCTTCGACCCGACGATCGTCAAGTGAGATTCCCGTTGTCCGCTTATCCTCGACAAAAACCTCGGCAAATTCTCCACCATGTAAGAGCGCCTCGTGAATTGCCTGTTCGATTTCCGCCTTGTCTATCAAGACATCTTCAAGATCATTCACGTCTCAGAGCTCGCTTTCAATTCATTGCGCAACATCTGCGCTTCGTGCTCCGTATCGTAACGGTGCTGGCAATACCCTCTGCCAACACGATCTTGACCGCAAAACTCGATTTCGAACAACAGGACTCGCGTCTCGAGAATTGTCCGTCGATATTGAGAAATCTCGCCACTATCCCTCTTTTTTTCCCGCATTCTCAGTAACATTCCGATCACAACAGGACTCCTCAAATTCGGGAACGGAGGGGTTCCCAAGAAGTTCGACCACACTCCATTGGGGACAAAGAAACGGGGCCATCATGGACCAGAGCAACGCATTCGACGGGCCAATACACGGGGCTCCACTTTTTGATGCCTCGCGACGCGGATATGACCCTGAACAGGTTGACCGGTATCTTGCCCAGCAACAGCACCGCGTCAACGAGACCGCTCTGCGTGCAAGCGAGGCAGAGAAACGCCTTGGGGCTGCAATGAACCAGCTCCGGGCGATGCACAAACGCATTACTCAACTTGAAGAGAACGCGAGTATCCACGTCCAACCCGCGCCAGCCACGGTCCCAATCGACATCCTCGGTGACCGGGTACAAAGGATCCTCCAAGAGGCTTGGAACGGAGCATTTGCTCTGAGACAAAGTGTCGAGAACGAGGTCAAACAACTACGTAGCCAAGCCGTTGATGATGCTCAGGAGATCCTCGACGAGGCGCGATCCAAGGCGCGTTCAATCGAAGAGCAGATGAGGCGGCGGCGTGACGCGTACCTCCAGCGCGTCGAACAAGACAAGGCGAAGGCTGTTGCACAGATGACCTTCCTCAGCGACCAGCGCAAAGCAGCGATCGCTGAATTGCTCGCAATCAAGGAACGTATTGAGACGGCAATCGATGATGTGCCCACCCATACTGCGGCGAACCTCAGCCTTGTCAATGCTCCCGTCCAGACAGTGCATGACCTGGAAGACGAGGAACGGAGCGAGGCGCGCCCACTCAGTTTGGCTGACGAGCAGCTCCTCAACCGGAAGATATCGGAGCACCCAAGCGGCGATGCACCGATATTGCGTTTTGGAGAGGCCGATCTTCCTCCAACACTTCCCGTACAGATGCTGCCTCCAATGCGTATTGCGCCCCGTCCAGCCGATACCTCAAGTCTCGTGCGGAGCCACCGCGAAACAACCGCAACCGAGCCGACAAGGCGACGCGAGCTGAATCAGAGCCAAGCAGACGCAAGGGTGTTTGATTTCGAGGCGAGCGAGGACGAATAACAGTCTGATCTTTCGCGCTCGCACGAAAGATCTTCCACCCGTATTTGGGATCGCTCCTTCAGTTCGTTCCCGCCAAGCCCGCTCGTGAAGTAACCCGCTGCCAATTCCCGAACGCAACCCTCTTCTAGGCTCGATCTTGAGATGAATCGAAGATCATGGGTGCAATTCATTGTGGTGGGGATCGTGTGGGGTTTCCCATACCTTTTCATCAGGATCGCCATTCGAGACCTAGCACCCGAAACAATGATCTTCTTTCGCTGCGCGATTACGTTGGTTGCGCTATTGCCTTTGGCAATGCGCCAGCGACGACTCGATCTTGTGTTGCGACACTGGTTCGCCATCGTGACTTACACCATAATTGAGATTGCAATCCCCTGGTATCTGCTCGCGAGAGCAGAGGCACGTGTTCCCAGTTCAGTGGCGGGGCTACTCATCGCAACGGTCCCGATCTTTGGACTCATACTCGCCGTTGTCTATCGGTCAGAACGGCGGATAAGTCCGGTCCGGGTTGTCGGTTTGCTCATCGGTCTTGGTGGAGTGATCGTCACCATCGGTATCGATATTCACGGCATAAGCGCGTTCAGCGTGATCGAAATCATGATCTGTTCATTCGGTTATGCGCTCGGGCCGATGATATTCAGTCAGTACCTCCTCGGCATTCCACCGGTAACGGTGATCGCGTCTTCGTTCGCCATCGGAACGGCGATCTATCTTCCGTTTGGCCTTTTGAACATGCCTTCTCATGTCTCGCTTGAGACAGTCATGTCTGTACTTGCGCTCGCGCTTGTCTGTTCGGTAACGGGTTTCATCCTCTTCTTTCGACTCATCAGCGACGTCGGACCAGCACGCGCCACGGTCGTGACCTATCTGAATCCCATTGTCGCTGTCATCGCTGGAGTACTTGTGCTCGGTGAGCCATTCAGCAACGGACTCGAGTTCGGACTTCCACTAGTGATCATCGGATCAATTCTTGCAACATGGGCATCGGCTCGTGAACGCTCACAACGAGTGGAACGAAAACGCGTGACCTCGAATCCTCAAACTCCTAATTAGGAACAAAGCTCTCGACAACCATTAGGGTGCATCTGTGCCAAAAATCTTCATGGACGTCACTCCACTGCGGAAGTTCCCACAGTTTCGACGTCTCTGGATTGGTTACACCATCTCCCAGCTTGGAAGTCAGCTCACCATTGTCGCGGTCGCGTATCAGGTCTTTCTGCTCACTCATTCCTCTCTTGATGTCGGTCTGATCAGTTTTTGTCAGCTGTTCCCCTCGATCATTGGCCCAATCTTTGGAGGCTCCCTGGCTGACGCGATGGACCGGCGAAGACTTCTTCTCATCTCCAACGTGCTCGTCGCCTCATGCTCGGTCGCGCTCGCAATTAACAGTGGACTACGCCATCCAGCGATCTGGCCGCTGTTCGTCTTTGCCGCAATCTCGGCCGGATTCAGTGGTATCGATAATCCCACCCGTACCGCGGCGATGGTGAATCTGATTGATCGAGAGAACCTCGTAGCGGCGAATGCGCTGCGGACTCTGATGCAACAGATTGCCTACGTCGTTGGCCCCGCCGTCGCGGGAGTGCTTCTTGGGGCATTCAATGTCTCTGTTGTCTTCTGGGTCGACGTTGCAACCTTTGGGGCAGCGATCATCTCTGTCTTCTCGATTTCACCGAGCGTTCCCCATGGCGGTGGCACAAAGTTCGGCGTTGATTCGATCAAGGAAGGATTTTCCTACCTCAAAGGACGCCGGGCAATCCAAGGGGTCTTTATCGCAGACATCAATGCAATGGTGCTCGGTATGCCGACAGCGCTTTTCCCGGCGATCGGCCTCGTGCATTTTCATGGGACCGCCGAGACCGTCGGACTTTTGTATTCCGCCTCTGGAGTCGGTGCTTTTCTTGGCGCGTCATTGAGTGGATGGACGACACATATCAGAAGACTTGGGCGAGCCATCATCATCTGCGTCGTTGTCTGGGGTCTTGGCATCACGGCATTCGGGTTGGTCTCGAACTTTGTGCTTGCACTGTTGCTCATCGGCATCGCTGGAGCCGCGGACGTCGTCTCCGCGGTTTTCCGGAGCACCATATTGCAATCTGAGGTACCCGATCGGCTACGTGGTCGTTTAAGTTCAATCCAATCAGCGGTAGTCCAGGGAGGGCCACGTCTTGGCAACACCGAAGCAGGCGTCGTTGCTGCATTGAGCAACACACAGATCTCGGTCGTCTCGGGTGGGCTCGGATGTATCGCTGGAATTTTGCTTATCGGTAGGCTCATGCCTCACTTTGCTGCCTATGACATTGAACTCGCAGAAAAATACTCTACGGACAAGCCCATCGAAAATTGACGTTGGGTCTGTTGGGAAGTTTGCAAAGTTTTCGATGCGTCCTCGGAGTTCACCTAGAATCTCCCCGTTCAACACCGACGTGAGCTGTCGGAGTGGGGCCGCTAGCTCATCGGGTAGAGCAGGGGACTTTTAATCCCAAGGTGCCGGGATCGAGACCCGGGCGGCCCACCATTATTTTGTATTACCACGCCTGATCTGGAACGTTTCGATAACGCCTGGTCGGGAGCACCGTAACGGGTGACGCGTTCAAATGGGCACTACGAACTGGCAAAGTTCTCAGCAACCAGATGGTCAGCTTCCAATTTCCAAAGAGTAAATATCGACATCGAGAGAAGCTTCCACCTGAGGCGACTGATATCGCTCTGGTCCTCACACTTGCTGCCACGACTGGAGCGCGTCTCCGCGAACTCTTGGCCCTCAAACACTCCGACATTTGCCATGCTCCGAACCTCACCAGCATTTCTGGTGATTGCTGATTTTCTCAAGAACTTACATAATGCTGGAAAGAACGCCTGATCAGCGAAGTAGGAAGTTGCGAATTCTCGCTGCGAAGCCAGTAAGAAAGCACGAACCTAGGATGCACTGCGATGAGGCAACCTAGGAGAAGGCGACATCATGCACGCCGTTATAGGCAGCGACGCCGCATCACGCTGCTCGTCGCCGGATTGTTCATTGCGCTTTTGCTCGCGGGAGTCATCGTGCTCGAGCATCCCAACTCTCGGCCGATCACGCATCCTCCACGCAAGATCACACCGTCTACGCGAGTCGCGAGTACATCTTCAACAACCATCCCCACACCCAAGGCGACGTGGCAGATCGCGTGGGGTTCAGCCATGGCTTGGGGTTATGGAGTAGCAACCGATGTCACTATTAGAGATCTTGTCACCGTGACAGTTGGCGGAAGCGCGATACGGATACGATTCACCAACATATATGGCAATGCTCCGCTCAAGGTGGGTGAAGCTACCGTGGGGTTGAGTGCGGGCGGATCTAAAGTCATCGAGGGCACAATGCGTTTCCTTACGTTCAATGGAATGCCGAGTGTCAACGTGCCGCAGGGACAAAGTCTCTACAGTGACCCGTTGGCAATGCCTGTTCAAGGCGGAGAAACCCTTGCCATAACCTTTTACGTAGATGCTCCTGATCTCGTGTCCCAACATACGTGGAGCCCCTCGACCGTGTCATATTTCACTCCCAATTTTGGTGGCAATATCACGAATTCATATGAAAGCACGGGATTCACCCTAAACGGAAATGAGATGCGATGGATCGACGCGATCGATGTTTCACCGACGACCAATAACGGCGCGATCGTCGTCATCGGTGATTCCATCTCCGATGGCTTTCATTCTGCTGTCAGTTGGACTCAGGTTCTTCAGAGTCGAATTGACAGTTTGCAGTTAAGCGAGAGGCGACCTGTAATTAATGAGGCAATAACCGCTAACGCGCTTTTACCATCCACCCCAACGTTTCGGACCGACGAATTTGATGGCGGAGGTGAACCCGGTCTCAATCGATTTGCTCGAGATGCGTTAACACAATCTGGGGTATCAGAGGTCGTACTGTTTCTCGGAACCAACGATCTCTGGTTTGGAGCCTCGGCCCACTCGGTGATCCAAGGCTATAAAGCGGCTATTGCAATGGCTCATGCTGCCGGTGTGCGAATTATCGGTGCAACTTTGATTCCCCGTAAGAGCTCGGTAAAGGAGAAGTGGACGCTAAAAGATCAAGTCAATATCGAAAGGGTTGATCATTGGATCCGCACCTCCAATGCCTTTGACGGGGTGATCGATTTTGCGTCGGTGGTGTCCGACCGCTTCAATGGTCAGTGTCTTTCAACGTCGATG
>DATLTI010000074.1:0-3470 GCA_035533675.1 Acidimicrobiales bacterium
TGGTCTTTTGAACAATGTTGCGTGGACAAATCGGGGTCCGATCGATCCTGAAGCCATGAACATTTTTCTCGCGTATGACAATCTTGCGGGAGAAAACATCGCCGTTCATAGTGTCGACAAATTTCCGCGCATGACCGACTATGTCGTTCCCGGCGGAGTGCGAATCGCAGATGGCAATCGCGTACGGCTTGGCGCGTATCTTGCCGAAGGAACGACGGTAATGCACGAAGGATTTTGCAACTTCAATGCAGGAACGCTCGGGCCTTGCATGATCGAAGGTCGCATCAGCGCCGGAGTGCTCATTGGGGCAAACAGCGACATCGGAGGAGGGGCCTCGATTATGGGAACGCTCTCAGGCGGTGGCAAAGAGGTCATCACTGTTGGCGAGCACTGCCTTGTTGGGGCGAATGCGGGCATCGGCATTTCGCTTGGTGATCACTGCACGGTTGAGGCGGGGCTGTATCTCACCGCGGGAACTCCCGTCACGGTCCATTCAGATGAGACCACAACCGTGGTCAAGGCAAAAGAGCTAAGTGGCGCGTCGGGGCTGCTCTTCTATCGCCACGGAGAGACAGGTCGAGTTGAGGCACGCCCACAGAACCCAAGTTGGGGCGGATTGAACGCCATCTTGCACTCGAACGGCTGATTCCTTTCGACCAAACGTCGGTTTGGAGAATTCACGGCGGCCATCTTTTATGAACAGCGCGCTTTCGCTAGGCACCGGGCCTTTGAATATTCCAGTCGACTCGGCTGGCTTTGGTTGCCTATCTCGATGTGTTGCGCAGTCGATCGAGCATTCGCCGATCACGTTTTGTCGGACGCCCAGATGAGGCCTCTCGCCAAAAGGGTACAGATTCTTTCACCCGGGACTCTGTCACAGGTGAATGGTCGAGATAACACTCTTTGGCTCTCGGCGCGCCTACTCGAGTCACGATCAATTCCACTGGTTCGATGATTCTTGTCTGACCATCGAGATTGATCGTGATCTGTTCGCCCCGCCTGGCGGGGTGTGCGGGCTTTACTGATGTCACTCCAACTTTGACGTGCCCGGCCCGGCACAGCTCGGTGGCGATCGAACGGGTCTTGCAGATGCGAACTGCCCAGAGATAGCGATCGATTCTCACTGACTCGGACGAGTCGGCTGAGATCTTCTCCGAGTACTTTGGTTTCATCGCCGGGCCGAATCACTATCGAGGCTTGAATATCTCCATGCGAAAATTTTTCGGGCGATGGTTTGCATCGTCTCTTCGCGCTCTCGGATGCGACTCTGTTCAGATTCCATCGAGATCGTCGATGCTGAACCGGTTGTTCTTTTCCTGGTAGAGCGCGATGCCCTCCTCACCTTTCTTGTTCGCCCATGCGTCAAGAGCCGGGCGATGGCGTGTGAAGCTCATGAGTGGAACTCCATAACCACATGAATCGGCGACTCGGTCGAGGTGCGCGACGATGATCGCCCGCGCGCCGACTCCAACAGGATTCGGGAAGCGCCACGTGAGGTCTTCAAATTGATCGTCGCCGCGAGGCACAGTAGTTCCACGGCCCTGGAGCCGGACAATCCGAGGTGCTCCCGAGAATGCACAGAACATAATGGTGATGCGACCGTTTTCACGAAGATGAGCGATGGTTTCAACTCCGCTTCCCGTCTGATCGAGATAGGCAATTGACCGTTCACTTATAACGGCAAATTCGCCCCGGTTCCCCTTGGGGGAACAGTTCACATGTCCGTCTGCATCGAGAGGAGCAGTTGCGACAAAGAACATGGGCTGTGCGAGAAGCCACGTGGAGAGTTCTTCGGTGATGCCATTGTCAAGAGATCCCATGGGGTCCATTATCTCGCAAATTGCGCTTTTCAAATTCCGGCAGAAAAAAGCGGAATTCTGCAGAATCCTCAGTAGTTCAGCGGTTTTTCTTGGGGTGTCGAAATGCTGCGGATGACCTACTACGGTTTCAAGTTACATGTCTTGTCATCGCGCGAGTTCCACGATGACCTTGTGTGGTCAATCCCCCTTAGGAACATCCCGTCGCAAACTGCGCCGGGACCTTTGGTGCGTGCGCACAAATATGGCGGTTGCAATTGCACTCTTTCTCGGTGCCGTGATGGTCATTGCACCACTCGGTGCGTCAGCAAGCACCCTGAAGAAGAAGAACTCGACGATAAACACCATTATCTCGGAACGCTCGCTAAGCACCACATTGAAAAAGAAAATCGCATCGCTCTCTGCGATGCTTTATCAGAAGTCGGCACTCGAGTACTCGGCGACGCAGAACTACATCAACGCTGCGGCGGTTCTCGGTCAGATTCGCGGCGAGATCTATGCGACAGCCCACAAGATCAGAGATGACCAGAAGAAGGTCGCTGTCACATTCAAGTCTCTCGGTGTGCTCGCTGCGAGTTCCTATGTGAACCAGTCTTCTGGCGTATCAGGCAACGTCTTGACCTCGCTCGGCTCAAGTGGCGAAAAGCTTGATTATCAGACAGTTTATGGATCCATTGCTGCTGGAAAGTTCCAGCACGAGATTGCAACTGTTCAGGCAAGTCAGGCGTCAGTCTCTCGCCAGCATGCGTTGCTCATTATTCAACAATCGATAGCTGAGAGGCGTTTCTCGGTGGCCAAGGCCGCTCACGACAAAGCAGTTGGAATCGCTGGGAGCTTTCAGACGATTCTCACCTCGATGAACCGTCAGCTCTCACATGTCGACGCTTCGTTGCGTCCAAAGATCATCAAGGCCGCAGTTCCTCCGATCGTGCGCTATGCGGTCTCGTCAAATATCGGCACAAAACAGGCGAACTCCGCAGTTGCCGCAGGAAAGATCATCTTTCCCTTCCAGAATCCTTCGATTGCTCTTCAGCCGGGGTACTGGAGCCTTGACGATGGCGTGGACATTGGCACAATCAATGACACCTGTGGTTCAGCCGCCGTCGAGGTTGCAATCGGGCCAGGCGTAGTCGTTGGCGAAGGGATCGAGGGATTCGGTCCAGTAGCTCCAATCATTCACCTTACGGCAGGTCCTCTCGCGGGGCGATATGTCTATTACGGTCACGCATATCCGGCTCTGGTCTCCGTCGGCCAGACGGTGGCCGCCGGGCAACCTGTCGCCGATGTCGGGTGTGGCTATGTCGGTTATTCGACTGCACCGCATCTCGAGATTGGTGTGAGCCCCTCATTTAGCGATGCCCTGCCGTATTACTACGAGACCTCTCCGGAGATGCTCAAGCTCTTGCTCGCGTCAATCTAGACCAAGTTGCTTTCAGGTCTGCATCGCATTTTTAGTCTCGCTAGTGTCGTTGCATGGAGGTTTCGAAACACTTTGTTGATATCACTCCGCTCAGACGCTTTCCGCAGTATCGGAGATTGTGGACTGGCTATGCAGTCCGTCAGTTAGGTGCGCAACTCACTGTTACGACCGTGATCTATCAGGTATTCACGATCACCCATTCAAATCTCGCCGTCGGGTACATCAGCTTGGCG
>DATLTI010000075.1:0-17098 GCA_035533675.1 Acidimicrobiales bacterium
AAGGTGAAGAACATGATGGCGCGCGCAAAGCCGGGCAACCGGCGACGAAAGGCCGGTCTCAACCGCTCCATCGCGGATGCGTCGTGGGGCCAGTTTCTGAGGGTGCTGGAGTTCCAGGCCACAAAGGCTGGAGCTGAGGTAATTCGCCTCAACCCACGAAACACGACCCAATGTTGTTCAGGATGCGCGACGAAAGCCAAGTCCCGCTTGACACTGTCGGACCGGATCTTCCGGTGTGACGCATGTGGTCTAGTTCTCGACAGGGACCGGAACGCTGCTCGGAACCTACATCCGAGAGAACCTCGCCGGTTGGACTGTACCGGTCGGGATGATGACGGCAGTAAGCCCAGAGTTCCTGCGGGAACCCTGGCAGCCTGAGTCCCAGAATCTCCTTCCTTTAGGGAGGAGAGCAGTCAACTAGAGATCCTGATTGATGAGGTTGTCGAGGTCGGCCCGAAAGAGCTTCGCATCGATTCCGAGCCCTGCACCGATGAAACTTACGATGCTGGATTTCGGCACCACGGTGCGTCGTAGCGCACGAAGGGGGAGCAATTCGGCTACTGGAACTCCATTGCGGGTCACAATGAAACTCTCGCCAGCAACTACCTCATCGATCACTTTGGCGTTGTCATTACGCAGCTCACGTTGAGCGATGGTCCTTGTCATGAGGAGGGTGTAGCACATTATGCGACGAATTGCTACAATATGGATCCTTCGTCCGTGCGTGGTTGCCGACCAAAGTAGTTCAAGTGGGCGAATTACTCACTAAACAGCGAAGAGTCCTCAATTTCGAATCCTTCCGGTTCTTATTGTGTCTCGCCGTCCACAACATCCTCGTATTCGAACGTGGGTATAGCAAAGAACAGATCGAACGGTTCTGGTAGGCCGCACTGACGACGTGCCCGTCGCGAACAACACCTCTTCGAACACCGCAGTGTCGAACTCCTTTCGCCTGCTCACGCCCGCTCGTCGGTAGATGCGAACGCAGTTCGAAGCGAAGCGGAGTGCCGTGCTGATCAAGTCGAGCCAGTATTCGAGGTTCGCATCGAGCCGCGTCCCCACTCTTCGAGATCGGGGAAGGTGCCTTGCGATCCCGCAGGCCGAGCAGACGACGAGGTGCGTCGCGGCTTGACATTCGTGTCGTTGATCAGTCGCCTTGCAAGCTCGGTCCGTTCGGCTCTCGCCAGCATCCACCGACGATGTAGCGGCGATAGATTTCGAGGATCACCTGCATTCAACCCTCGTCGCTCGCCGATAGGCAAGGTCATCTTGTTCGCGACTGCTGCGCGCTCACCCAGAGAGAGGTTTTCGTGAGTCAGTTCGAGGCTCACTACCTATGCACGGCGCTGATTATACTGCCGCTTGGCTCACGACCTCGAGCCAGATCTTCGTCCAAACCAAAGGCGCTTTTGTATCCTGGTGCCATCAGCGAGGCTGTCGATGTACGCGCAAGTCAAGAATTGGACCGAGTCGAGCGCCTGCTCCTTGTCGCGCCCTAGGGTCTGTCAATGCACGATCAAATTCTTGTGGACACGCTTCGCAGAGGGCGGCCACAGGTCACACACCACCGTTCGAGGAGGCAGAGAGTGTTCAACGTTGGTATCTGGCCAGACCAGTTCACAAGTTGACGTGGACCTTGGAGCGAACCGTGCGCGCCGTGACGCGGCTCGCAAGATGGCGGATCGTCAGGACCGTTCAACCGATCGATCCGCGAGACCAACGCATCGGGCTCGGTGAGGAGATCCCCGCGCTATCTCACAGCGATACAGCCGAGGAGGCGATCTCACCGTCGCTACTGACGATCTCACAGCCAGCCGGAGCGGCCGGGCATGGACCCTCATTCGAGCTGTCGGTGCCTGCCTCAGTCGAACCCTTCGTCACCTGGGCCGAACCGGGCCACTTCTACTCGCCGGTACCCGACCTCGAGGAGATCGGACGCGAGGCTGAGCGTCTCTTCGTCTCGCGCACGACGCTGCCGGGTATTGATCTGCGAGAGAAAGAGCAGCTGGCGTGCTTCCGAGAGCTCGCACGCCTCGCACGGGAGGCCCCGATCCCCGCGTCTCCCAACGCGTCGGCTCGATATGGCACCGACAACCTGAACTATGGCATCGGGGACGCAGCGATGCTCCAGGCGATGTTGCGCCGCCTGCATCCCCGGCGTTATCTCGAGGTGGGCAGTGGCTGGAGCACTGCGCTCGCGCTCGACACGAGCGAGCGGTTCCTTGAGGGCTCGATGTCGGTCACCGCGATCGAGCCCTACCCCGAGCTGCTCGACAGCTGCCTGCACGCGGGCGATCCTGTTGAGATACTCGCCCAGCCGGTCCAGTCGGTGCCGCTGTCACGCTTTACTGAGCTCGAGGCGAACGACGTGCTCTTCATCGACTCCTCGCATGTGCTCAAGGTCGCGAGCGACGTGCACTTTCTCTTTACGACCATCCTTCCTATCCTTGCTCCGGGCGTGTACGTGCACGTGCACGATATGTTCTGGCCGTTCGAGTACCTGCGGCATTGGATCGAAGAGGGCAGGGCCTGGAACGAGTGTTACCTTGTTCACGCCTTCCTGCTCTTCAACGACTCCTATGAGATTGTGCTGTTCAATCACTACCTCGCCGAGTGCCATCGCGAGATCATCGCAGCCGAGCTTCCAGCGATGCTCGAGGACACCGGCGGGGCGCTGTGGCTGAAAAGGGTGGGCTGACCGGCGCGAAAAAACCTTTGCCGGTGACGGGTTTATGCCTCTAAACCGGGACTTTCGGCGCCGCGTGGCAGGCCGGGTTACCCGCACATGAGCCTACCGCCGACCAAAGATTCGGGTCCACTTCATTGCTCGCGAGCCACTCCAGCAACTACCGGTACAGGTCCACCGGGGTCACCAGACGGATCCTGTCGGGTTCGTTCTCCGCGAGACGGTGGACACCGTCGGTGAAGCTCTCCCGCGAACAGAAGTAGTGCCGGGTGACCGACTTGGCACTGGGGATGAAGGGCTCCGTTCTGATGAGGAGATCCTCTTCACCTCTGTCGAGGGGGCTGTTCGTCCACTTGCAGCTACCCGTCGCGACCACGGAGCGATCATGTCGGAGCGCCACAATGTCTATTTCTTGCTGCTTGGTCCTACGACCCTCGCCCGTCGGCACCATTCCCCACCAGACTCCGACAGCCGCTGCAGATTCGGCATCGCGGACGTGCTCCTGGCAGAGCAGTTCCCAGGCCGGCTTGGAGACGAAAGCATCGATACCCGGCCAAACGACCTCGTCCAGATACTGCTCGGCATCATGCCGCGTGCGAAGTCGTGACTTCGCCGGATCGACGAAACGAAAGTAGTAGCTGAGGAAGCCATTGAGAATTTCATAGCTCGTCTTGTTCGAACGGTCGGTCGCGGTCACCGGTCGGATGGTGCGAACCAGTTGCAGCCGTTCCAGGGTGGCGACGATTTGCCCGATTTGGGAACTGTCGAGCTGGGTGTGATGAGCGACCTCACTGTTTTTGGTGTGCCCCTGGGCGATCGCTCGAAGTACCGACATGTAGTTCCTCGGTTCTGGGAGTTCTTGCCGCAACAGCAGGTCCGCCTCTTCGTAGAGGAACCCATCGCGATAGAGGGTGTGCCGGAGCAGGTGCTCGCGCAGGGGCACGTCGTCGGTGAATCGCTCGAGGTAGTAGGGCATGCCGCCACAGACGGCGTATGTTCGGATCCGGTCCTCGGGCGAGTAGCCGGGGTGGAAGAGCGCGGCGTCCCGGTATCCGAATGGAAGCACGTGCATCTGCCCGGTGCGCCGCCCGTAGGTCTCGCCGGCGAGAACCTCGCGTTCGAAGAAGGAGACCTCGCTGCCGGCGATTACGAAGACGATGGGAAGGTCGCGGGCGACGGTCCGCCACCAGTGATTGATGAGGCTCCCGAGTCCTGACTCGCGCCTGGCGAGGTACTGGTATTCGTCGAACACGATGACGGTCGGCTGGTCGCTGACGAACTGGGTGATTGCCGTGAGTGCAGCGGTCCAACTGGTGAGTGGCTGTTGGACCAGGAGCGGGTTGCCGGAGATTCTGGCGAGTTCTTTCGACAGGTCGGCCAGCTGCTCCACCTGAGCAACGTCGGTCGCCTCGAAGTAGAAGGATCGGCGGCTTTCTGCGAAGTGGGTCAGCAGCTCGGTCTTCCCGACGCGACGGCGACCCCATAGCACCAGGAACTCGGCTGTCGGAGAATGCCAGTGGTCGTCTAGCGCTGCTAGGTCGTCGGTTCGGTTCCAGAAGGCCACGCAAAATACCGTATTACACAATACCTTATTTTGCAATACCTTATTCTACACACCCAGAATCTACGGCTACTCCGCCGGTGCTACAAGGCGACGTTGTTATCGTCACCTTGTAGCACCCAGCTGAAGCGATGCCGTGAGTTGACGATTTAACCGTCGCCTACCGACAAGGTGTCAATGTCACCATGGTCAAGATTCCACACCTCCCCCGGGAGAAGGCCGGGTCTGGTCTGGTCGAGATCTTCTCCTGCGGGACAATCGCGAGGTGTGCGACCAGGTGCCGCCGAGCAGGTCGGTGTCACTTGAACGTCACCGGCGATGCCAAAAAGCTGTCATTTCCGGTGCCAACAAGGCGTCACTTAAGACGGGAGACGCGTCCCGATTGCGGGGGTGGGTCGTTTCAGAATGGACGAGTCGACCGACTTGTCCAGCAGGTCAGGGGTCTCGTCGGACTGGGCTGAGCAAACTACACCGTTGAAGTCCGTTCAAATGGATACCCCCTTTTGGGAATATCAAGTTCAGGCCATGTGACAGCGAGAACCGCTAACACCAGCCGCACGACTCTGCGGAGGACTGGACCACCTCCCGCCGACCAACCAGTTATGTACTGCGCAGAGGAATTTCCCTTGAGAGGGGTCTTTCGACTTTACAAGCAACTCCCGAGGGGGCCTTGTTGCGCGCGAGGATGAACCGTACCTGCGCCGGCCGGGGCTCAGCCCAGCATCAATCCAGCAGTTCGCGAATATCGGCCGCTGTCATTGCGCCGGATTCGAACCCTCCTCCGTCCATGACGTTGGCGAACAGCGCGGCCTTCTTGGCCTTGAGAGCCATGACCTTCTCCTCCAGCGTGTCCTTGGCCACCAGCCGGTACACCATGACCTTGCGGGTCTGGCCGATGCGGTGGATGCGATCGACGGCCTGGGCCTCAGTGGCCGGGTTCCACCAAGGATCGAGAAGAATGCAATAGTCCGCCTCGGTCAGGTTGAGGCCGAACCCCCCAGCTTTGAGGCTGATCAGGAACACCGGTGCGCGGCCCTCCCGGAACTCATCAATGACGGCCGGTCGATTGCGAGTCCGCCCGTCGAGGTAGCAGTGCTCAATTCCAGTCTTCCGCAGCCGATCTCGAGCCAAGGTGAGGAATCGGGTGAACTGGCTGAATACGAGCACACGGTGGCCGTCGCCGACGATGTCGTCGAGCATTTCCATGAGCGCGTCGAGCTTGGTCGACGGAACTCCGGCGTGCTTGATGTCGATGAGTGACACGTCGAGACTGGCTTGGCGCAGCAGCGTGAGAGAGCGGAAGATCTCGAAACGGTTCCTCGGCATGTCTTCGAGGAGTCCGAGGACCTTCTGGCGCTCGCGCTGGAGGTAGGTTTGATATATCTTCTTGTGCTTCGGGCTGAGGTCGAGCTCGAGGACCTGTTCTTGCTTGTCGGGTAGGTCGCTGGCCACCTGTTCCTTGGTACGCCGCAGCATCAGAGGGCGAACTCGGCGACGCAGCTGGGCCAGCCGCTCAGCGTCTACTCCCTTTTCGATTGGCACCCGGTAGTACTCTGCGAATCGGTCGGGATTGGAGAACAGGCCGGGCGCGGCAATCGAGAGCAACGACCACAGTTCCATGAGGTTGTTCTCAATCGGTGTCCCGCTCATGGCCACTTTGAACGGGACCGGCAGGGTTCTTGCTCGCTGGTAGGTCTGGGAGAGCCGGTTCTTGGCGAACTGGGCTTCGTCGAGAAACAGCCCAGACCATGTAATGGCGGCATACTCGTCGTATTCCATCCGGAAGAGGCTGTAGGAGGTGACTATCACGTCGATATCTGCAGCTATTTCCTCCAAGGTCGTCCCACGACGGCGGCCGGTTTCGGTGACGGTGATCACCTTGAGGTCGGGCGCAAACCGCCGGCATTCCGATTCCCAGTTACCCACGACGCTGGTTGGCGCCACGACAAGGTAGGGCTCGCTGGTCAGCCCATGCTCTTTGGTGTGACACATCAACGCCAACGCCTGCAACGTCTTGCCGAGCCCCATGTCGTCGGCGAGAACGCCACCGAGCCGGTGCTCGTAGAGAAATGCAAGCCAGTTGAATCCAGTCAGCTGATACGGCCGAAGCGTGGCACGCAGTGTCTCGGGCGGAGCGTGCTCGGTCCGATCGCCAGCACTAGCGAGAGCCCGTATTGAGTCCTCCCACGCACTGGCCTGGGCCGTGACTACCCCGAGGCGCAAGAAGTCCTCCCACAAACTCGCTTGGAATCGACTCAGGCGGATGCCGTCGCTCGGCGCGTCATGCAAGCCACGAGCCTCAGCAATCAATTGAGCCAGCTCTCGCAGCTCCTCCCGATCGAGTGAGAAAAATGTCCCTGCCGGCAGGATCAGGTGCGACTGTCCTGCGGCCAGGGCGACGAACAGATCGGCAAACGGCACCTCCTCGCCGCCGACGGTCACCGTGATCGTGAGATCGAACCAGTCGTTGCCGGCTGCATTGGAGCCGCCCAGGCTCACGACGGGAGCGCCAGCAGCCTCCTTATAGTCCGGTATCGTGCCGATGCGCTCAACCCTGACACCCTCGATCACCTCCAGCGCTGGCAGTAGGTCAGTGACGAATCGGACTGCTGTCATACCCTCCAGCCAAACCTCGGCCGCGAGGCGGTGGCCGAATGGTGTGAGCTCGAACATCTCAGGGACGGATCGAACAATTGCCGCGGCCGAGTCCACCAGGGTGTCTTCGGGGGATCGTTGGTGGACTCTGTTCGGGGCAACCCATAAGTCCTCTCGCCACTCCTCTCCTGCGGCCCCCCTGGCCCAGGTCAGTCCAATACGGTGGCCATCCCCCGCGTGGATGGTGAGGACCAACGTGGAGGGTCGAACCTCGGGAAGTTTGACCGATCCATCGCTCGAGGCCACCTCCACCTTTCGGCGGAGCTTGGGAACGAACGCACCCAAGAAACGTTTCTCATCATGGTGAGGAATATCGACCGCGGCGGTCCTGAGGAAGGCGCGCAGGTTGTCATCCACGGGCGTGGCGAGCGCCCCCAGTCCGAGTCCGAGTGGCTTAGCTCCGGAGGATTCATCAGGCGGTTCGTCCCACCACGCGATGCCGTGCGCTGGGCTCCCGATGAGCATGGACTGTTGGAGCGGAACTTGATGGTCCTCGGACCCGATGCGGGGCTCGACCCGGAGACCCGCTTGCGTTCGGGTGACGTCAATGGTGACGCCGGCAGGTTTCGAGAGGACGGTGATCGGCTGGGAACTACGCCCTGCCTGCACCAAGGGGAGCCCCAAGGCTTTGGCTTCGCCGAAGAGGTCCCACAGCCTCCGGCTATTGATGGTCTCGAGCCGCAGAACGTCTTCGGAATAGCTGTACATGTGCCGACGGTTGGCCAGCCGGCTGAGCGCCAGTATCTCTTTGACCAAAAGCAGCCGCTCGGCGGCCCGAGGGGTCCGGCGAGCACCGTATCGGTAGTAGTCAAGATTGGCCCACGAAATCCCCGTTCTGACCCAGTTCCCGTTGCGACCCGGTGCCACCGGGCGGACCCGGATCCCTGCGACGCCCGGATCAAGGACCAGTTCAAATTGAAGCCCGATCTCGATGTCGCCGAGCTCCTCGGTTTCGCTCCCGTCGGCTTCCAACAAGATCTGCAGAGGGAGCTGCCAGTCGGTTGGGTGCGAGTCTCGATTCGTTGATTGGACCGAGTCGTCCGTGAGCTTTTGAGAAGGTGTCTGCACGCTTCGTCCAACGTCATCGCGGACCAGCGTGAGCCGCGGAGCCTGACCAGAACGCGCCGTAGATTCTTCGGCCAGCACGAGCGCCACCGCGTGCTTGCAGTTCACCCCAACGGGGCAGGTGCATGTGGCCTCGAACGCGGACAGCTCATTCGACTGCGAACGGGTCAGAATGGCTGTGACCACGTAGGGCTCGCGTGCCCCACCCTGAATCTCGCCAACCACGTGAGTGCCGCCGGGACTCCATGTTCGCTTGCGGACTGCCCCGCTGCGGGAATAGCCACTGCCGCGGGCAAAAGTTGCCGATCCCACGATCCTCTCCAGCACTTTCGCGTCGGTCGGACTGATCACCTTGGGCTGATCTTTCTAGTTGTCATGGAGCTCCACGCACGATGACGCTCGCACAGATCGTCGCTGCTGTGGTCACGGAGATGGCACTCGCTGTCGGTGGATCGTCGTGTCGGGTCACGTCGGGTCCGCGCACCGGTCAGCTTCAGTCCGGTCAGATGCGACTTCAGTGACTTCTTTGTCGAAGAGTGCGAGATAGTGGTCATAGCGAAATATCCGGTTCCTCTTGCCTCCGGTGGTCTCTCTCAATAGCCCCAGCTTGACGAACCTGGTCACGATGGCATTCGCTGTCGGTGGCGTCACGTCAATAGCTGCACTCACCCATTTGGCGTTGATCAGAGGTTGGCTAAAAAGCTTGTCGAGCAGTGCGATGTCCTTGAGCGTACCGCCGGCGACTTCGAGGGCATCCCGATGAGATTCACGCATCAGGTGAATCTTCTGAGCTGTTGCTGCTGCTTCGTTCGCCGTGCCCTCGATTCCCCGGAGGAAAAAACCCAGCCATTCCTCCCACTCGCCCTTCAGGCGAACGTTCATGAGGCGATCAAAATACTCCGTCCGGTTTCGTTTGAAATAGGTACTCAAGTAGAGGACCGGTGCGTTGAGGATCGACCGCTCGCACAAGAGCAGGGTGATGAGGAGTCGACCGATGCGGCCGTTCCCATCCATGAATGGGTGAAGTGTCTCGAATTGCGCATGCACCAGACCAGAGACAATGAGGAGTGGGGTTGCCGCACTTGCGTCGATCGTCGAGTAGATGTACCTCTCGAGTTCACTGATGCCGTGCTGCATTTCGTCGGGAGGCGGAGGTACGAATGCGGCCGTGCTCAATGTGCATCCGGGTGGTCCGATCCAGTTCTGCGACACCCGGAACTCACCCGGACTTCGATCTGATCCGCGGCCGACCGCGAGAAGGATCGCATGGACTTCGCGCAGAAGTCGACTGCTGAGGGGAAGGCTCTGCAATCGCTCAAGTCCAAAATTGAGGGCCCTGACGTAGTTGACGACTTCTTGCACGTCGACCTCGGAGATGTGGCTCGTCGGAGTGTCAAGTTCAAATGCCAAAATGTCGTCCAGCGTGCAGTCCGTGCCTTCAATTTGGGAGCTGAGGAGCGCCTCTCGACGGACATACATCGCCAAGAAGAGATCGATGTCGGGCAAGAGTCGGGTCGCCCCGTCCAGGCGCCCTACCGCTTGGTCGGCGCGAGAAAGCCCAGGGAGCAGTCGATTGAGATCGAGGCTTGGTTTGGGCGGCAGGGGGCGAGGTATGAAGGCAGAATAGCCACCGGGCTGAGCAACATAGGACCCCGATCGCTCTCTTCCCGGCACTCTTCCTCACTTTGCGGTTGTCTGCATATATTTTA
The DNA here is from genome assembly GCA_035533675.1 of Acidimicrobiales bacterium. GTDB lineage: Bacteria > Actinomycetota > Acidimicrobiia > Acidimicrobiales > Bog-793 > CAIVND01. The sequence continues at coordinate 9,677 of DATLTI010000075.1, forward strand.
GCAGACTGCCGATCTATTTAATAAGAGTGGGGAGATCCGTCGGTAAATCAAGCCTCGTAAAATAGGCACTTTGACTGCTCTCCTTCCTGAAGAAAGGAGATTCTGGGACTCAGGCTGCCACAAGCTCCGCAGAGCGAGTGGTCTTACTGCCGTCATCATCCCGACCGGTACAGTCCAACCGGTTTTGAGAATCTCTCGGATGTAAGTTCCGAGCTGCGTTCCGGTCTCTGTCGAGAACCAGTTCGCAAGTGTCGCACCGGAAGACCCGGTCTGACAGTGTTAAGCGGGACTTGGCTTTCGTCCCGCATCCTGAACAGCATTGCGTGGTGTTTCGTGGATCGATCTGCACGACCTCAGCCCCAGACTTGGCAGCCTGGAACTCCAGCACCCTCAGGAACTGAGCCCACGACGCATCCGAGATCGAGCGGTTGAGACCTGCTTTCTTCCGGCGGTTACCGGATTTGCCACGGGCCATCATGTTCTTGGTTTTCAGGTCTTCGATGCCGATAGCGTCGTAGTGCTCAACGAGCTTTCGTGCTGCCTTGTGGTGGAAATCAAGGCGTTGGTTTGCGACCCGGGCGTGTTCACGAGCAAGACGTCTCTTCGCCTTCTTGCGGTTCGCTGATCCGCTTTTCTTTGACGAGACATTGCGCTGCGAACGGGCAAGCGCCTTTGCAGCGTGTTGTGCATAACGTGGGTTCTCGATGTCGTGCAGAGCGTGCTCGGTGGTAGCAAAGGTGGTCAGACCGACATCGAGCCCAGTCCTGTCCCCGGTTGGTGAGACCCGCTCTTCGGGTACGTCGATCTTCACGACAAAGCTGGCGAAATAACGTCCGGCTGCATTTCGATAGATGGTCACGCTGGCGGGCTCTGAGGGAAGGGGCCGGCTCCAGACAACCCGCAGTTCGGTGCGACCATCTGGGGCAGCAACCGAGAGTCGATCACCGGCGGCTCCGCCGCCGGTTCCGGTCACCCGATAGCCACGCTTGGTCCAGCGGGCGGTCGCATAGCGGTCTTTCTTCTTGAACTTCGGATAGCCCACCGGATTCTTCTTGTCGAAGAACGCAGAGATCGACTTGTCGAGATCGCGTAACACCTGTTGTTCGGGGACACTCGGCACGGAGCGAAGCCACTCAAGTTCTGCCCGTCTTGCGGTCAGCTCCTTATCAAGATCCCCATAGCGGAGTGTGAGGTGTTCATCGCGCCACGCAGACTGCCAGCGGCCAAGTGCGTGGTTCCACACCGAGCGGCAGGTGTCAAAGACCTGCTCCAAAGATTCGGCCTGCTGTCGGGAGACCCGTAACCGATAGTTGTACCGCACGGTCATCGAACGCACGTTCGTAAGCATAACGCCTTGATGTTGCAATCTGGGCCTTACGGCCCAGCGGGGCTATCCCTCCTGCGACGGCACAACCTCCGGGCGACGCCAGAAACTCCGACGCATCTAGCTCAACACAGAACCATAAGGGCAGGGTGTGACTGCGCCAGACAGCCAGACATGGTGATTCTGTAGTTCTTTGTTGCACACTTTGCTGAGTAGAACCGGCCACCGGCTGCAGATCTGCGTAACGCCGAAGACCCTCTTGGGTCGAAAACCGAGACGTTCATGACCCCCGACGAGGAATACGACTTCTACGCCAAGCCCGAAAATCAGGTTCCCCAGGGTGCCCGCGGCGCCGGACGGCCGGGCTGACGTCGCCCATACCGGTGCGGTTTCCACTCGAGTGGCTCGAAGAGATCCGCCGCCGGGGGCGGGCCGACGATAATCGTTCGGTTTCGTTGTGGATCCGCCAGGCCGTCGAACACGGACTCCGCCAGCCAGCCTGATAACCGTCCTGTCGGACTGATACCTCCCACATACGACGCACCTCTAACTACTTGAGCTCAAGCCGCCGCTGCAGGCGCACTATCTTATAGAGGCGTGGACCACCTCCTGCCGGGGGCATCATCCGAATGAGTCGCGCTACCTTAGGGAGTTCATAGTCGTCATCGGGTCAGCGCACCTCGATCACTTCGAGTCCTGCGATCCGTTCGAAGTGCCGCACGTTCGCCGTCGCTACTCGCCACCCGATACTGATCGCAGTCGCCGCGACGAGCCGGTCATGCGGCCCTACGTCCGCGCCCGTCATCGCGAGATCGGCCGAGAGCCTCGCGTGGGCGCGAGCAGCGAGCAGATCGAAATCGAGGACGGGCATGACCGAGAGGACCATCTCCACGAAGGCTTCGCGGCGCGCATGGTGCTCTGGGCCCGCCCGGTGCACACCGCGGAGCAACTCGCTCGCAGTGATCGCGGCGATCGCGGCTTCTTCGTCTGGACCAAGACACTCCGCGAGGCGCTCGCCGATCAAGCCTGCAGGATTGGTTCGTTGCTGTCTTCGGCTCTCGCGCTCGAGATCGACGAAGACCGTTGTGTCTACGACAGCTCCCACAGGACTTCCGGCATCGGTCCGACGCTGCTCAGCACTGCGTCCATGTCGTTGACAAAATCGGGGTCCGGCGCTGGCGCTCCGGCGAGAGCTAACGCGATCTCTCGCACCGGGCGGCCGCGACGTCGAGTACCGGGGCGGGGGAGGTCGTCTGGATGAACGAGGACGAAGACTGGCCGTTCTCGATTGAGAACCACGACCTGCTCATGGCGGACCACCGCCTCGCGAGCCCGCCGGGGAATACGCACCTCATCGGAGTTGATCGTCGTCACGGTCTTTACCCTAACAGATATCCGTACGACTCCGTACGCTATCGTTCGACTCATATGCCAGAAGGTACAGGACTGGTGTTGTAGCGCATGCAGCACCATCGTTCACAAGCGGCTCAGATGGTCTCGAAATTCCCGGACGCACCTTCTCTAACTGCCTCCCAATATCGCCACAACCGTACCTTGTTGTCGCCACCGTTGGTTTACTCCGCATTGATGTGATGGAGGACCGCTCCGCGGCTCTTGCGTGACAGACAGCGCGAGAGCCTGTCCGCGCGCCGACAGACAGGGCTCGCGATGACCCGGTCGGCAAAGAAGAACGGAATCTCTCCTGGTCGTCAGGTACCGAGTAGTGCAACGCTCGGTGCACGCCAAAACAACGGCGATGTGTCCGTTGGCGAACCCAATTCGAGAGGTGCTGGCCTGAGCGCCTCTGCGCGGTTGGACCTACAGGGCTGTGCCGGTCAGAACTCCACTTTTCGATATACGAGAACTCCACTGGACATCTGGCTAAAACTCCATTGGACGATTTACTAAAACTCCACTAAACGGAGGCGTATGGCTAGCTGACCAGGTATGCTGGCCAGATGCCAGAGACACTCCTTCCGTTTGTCGAGCGACGCGCCCGTCGGCGAGTCGATGAACTCTTCACGGAAGAACCCGTCCTCGTCCTCTCCGGCCCCCGCACCGTCGGCAAGTCGCAGTTGCTTAAGGGCCTCGGCCGAGACCACGGCGTCGAGGTGTACGACCTCGACGATTCGACTATCCGTCTCGCGGTCTCGGCCGACCCGTCTCTGTACGTGGCCGGACCTTCGCCGGTGTGCGTCGACGAGTGGCAGTTCGTGGAGACCATCGTGGAGTCGGTCAAAGCGGAGCTGAACAAGGACCTACGCCCGGGGAGGTTCGTACTGACAGGGTCGACTCGGTCAGATGCCAGGCCAATCCTCGCCCGCGCACTTGCGGGCCGCTATCACGAGTTCACCATCCTGCCCTTCTCGCAGGGGGAGCTCGACGGGGTCGAAGAACGCTTCCTCGACCTCCTTCTCGAAGAGGGCGGCGAAGCGCTATTGACGACCGAGCCGTCGAGAGAGACCAGGGCTGGTTACGTCCGACGAATAGTCGCTGGCGGCCTGCCCCTCGCAGTCGCCCGCGCAACCGGCTCGCGCGGGCGCTGGTTCGACGGATACATCAGAGACGTGATGGAGCGGGATGTCAAAGCGCTACGACGCATCCACCAGAGCGACGCTCTGCCCAAACTGCTCAGTCGTCTCGCTGCCCGATCGGCCCAAATCCTCGACGTGCGAAACGCGATTGAGGGGCTGGGGCTGGTCGAAGAAACCGGGGCTGCCTACGTCAACCTCCTCGTCGCTGTCCATCTCGTCCGTCTGTTACCCGCATGGGGAACCACCCTCGCCTCGGGAGTCGCCCGGAAACCGAAGGTGCACCTGGTCGATTCGGGTGTCGCTTCGCGGATGCTCCGCGTATCTAAAGATCGGCTCGCAAGGGGCGACCCTTCGGCACAGAGCGAGTTCGGCCACCTACTCGAGAGCTTCGTCGTGGGCGAACTCCTCAAACAGACCTCCTGGAGGGACGGGATCGCGACGAGCGGACACTGGTCGCGCCGCAGTCGCGCCGAGGTTGATTTCATCTTGGAAGTCGATGATGGCGATGTGTTCGCCTTCGAGATCAAGGCGGGCACGACGCTCGAACGTGCCGACTTCGCGGGACTCGAACTCCTTCGTGACCTTCTTGGTCCGCGGTTCCGAGCGGGCATCGTCCTTAATCTCGGAACACGCTCCTTCTCCCATGGCGACAGGATTTTCGTATTGCCGGTCGACGCACTGTGGAGGTCGTATCCGCACGCGTGACCTGACTCCGACCAGATGGGTTTGCCAACGGACACATCACCAAAACAACACCACACGACAAAGAAAAAATCCCGTGGAACCACAGCACCACGTCGACATCAACCTCCCCCATCGCCGCTCGGTTATCGTCCACAGAGACGGCGCCGGTAACCTCTCGCGAGTGGCCCCAGTAGCTTTGCCGAGGAAACGGTCTCGGGCGAAAGCTACATTTGCTACTCGGACACACGAACCAAGGGAGGAATCGGGCGTTGTCTCTTGTCGAAGAAGATGCTGACCTTGGACTACCCCCGGCACAAGGGAGTCGCCTGCGTATCATACGGAAGATAATCGCGAAGGTCGCTTGGCCTGTGCTACGACGTCAAATACATTTCAACAATTTAGTCGTCAAAGAGATGTCGAAGTTCGCGACGCGCATCGATGAGACCCGTCATTTTATCGAGCATCATCGAGTCTCGCTCGCACACCACACTGAGGTTTTGGTCCGATTCGAGGAGACGATCGCAGCGCACAATCTCAGTTCGGCATCGCTTTCTGGCCTCGCCGAGGACTTGCGCGAATTAGTACAGCGGGTGGATCGCTACGAGAATATGGCAACGAGCTCCATGGCAAATTTACAACGCGAAGTTGCCGAGGCATTCGCCGAGTTGGGAAATCTTCGACGAGATATCGCGAACGATCGAGAGATCGTCGGCCAGACCTCTGCTGAGCTGCAGATGAGGCTTGCGCGACTTGACCTCTTCTTCGCCAATTACCGTCGATCGCTCAAATCCCAACCTTCGCGTGCATTGGTCGATGAGACCCCGTTGCCCCCTGTCGCACTCGAAGGAATCTATTTCGCTTTGGAAAACGCGTTCCGCGGCTCACCAGACCTGATCAAGACCAGGTTGGAGGTCTATCTCGAAAACGTTCGAGCGGCGACGAACGACGGTGGCGTCGTACTCGATATCGGCTGCGGGCGAGGGGAATGGCTTGAAATGCTCCGCGATGAGAAAATTGCCGCAACGGGAGTCGATACGAATGACTCCTACCGGGAGCAGTGGGCGGCGGCGGGTCTCGAGGTCATAACAGCAAACGCGATTGACTACATGCGCACGCTTCAACCCGGCACTATCGCGGTCATCACCGCGTTTCACCTCGTTGAACACCTGCCTATCGATGTGATGCTCGAACTTTTGGATCTTGCAAACCAGCTCCTACGACCCGGAGGTCTGCTGATCCTTGAGACTCCCAATCCGGAGAACCTGATCGTTGGAGCGTCATCGTTCTATCTCGACCCGACCCATCAACGACCTATCCCACCGCGCTTGCTTGAATTTCTTGTTCGCGTCCGTGGATTTGTAGACGTGAGCATCGACCGCCTGCAGCGCGGCGACCCGAGGACCCTGGCAGAACCCACGGAGGTTGCGGGTCCGTGGGCTCAAGATCTTCTGCCGATCATCGAGCTCATCAATACACAGTTATTTGCGCCCCAGGATTATGCCGTCCTCGCACACCGAATGTCAACCGACTCGGCCCTAAAGAGCCGAGCTTGCAAGTAGCACGACAGACAGATCTTCTGGGCGTAGCAAGGCTACGGTCCTCATTTCTGGGACAAGACCTACGGACTCCAAGTTGTCTTGGGGGTTTATCTGTACTCCTGCGTTTGGGTGCGGGACTTCACCCCGTCGAGACTCATTCTTTTCTTGGTCGAGTTCGAATTTGAGCTTTCCCAGAGAAGCGATGTTCACGGACGCCACAACATCTGCTGGACCAGCAAATCCACAGACCTTGCAATCAAACAGGTCCCTCGAGGGACGGTTCTTTCGTGAGATATGGCCACAACAGGGACAGTGCTGGGAGGTGTAGTGCGGGTCCACCGTGGTGAACGGGACACCTTGCCTCCTTGTTTTGTACTCGATGAACTGGCCTAATTGGTGATAACTCCAGGAGTTGTGATTGCGTCGCTGGGACTTTCTAACCCTTGTCCGGTCTCGTATGCCACATAGATCTTCCAGGGCAATAGCTGATCGGGTGCGTTGAGCCTCACGGACAACTCTGTAGCTGATCTTGTGATTCGTGTCAGTGACGAATCGTTGCTCCTTCCTATACCTCTTTTTGAGAAGTCGTTTTGCAGATTTGGTTCCCCTGTGCTGCAAACGAGCACGGAGTTGCTCGTTTCGGTGTCGGACTCGGTTGACGCCCTTACCGGTGTAGTTCTTCCCGTTCGAACACGTGGCGATATTGGCAATGCCACGGTCGATACCGAGCACCTTGCCGGAGTAGACCGCGCTTGGTTCTTGCTCGTCACACGTCGCGAACAGAAAGAACCTCCCGTCTCGGAGCACAAGGTCAGATTCACCTTTGCGCAAGGTCAGCAACTTCAACTGACGCGCTCCACCAACAAATGCAACGGTGATACGACCAGAAACGGTCCATATCGAGACGGTTCGTGAATCTTGGTTCCATGACAACATCCGGTCGTCATAGGTGACTGCTCCGTCTAAGCGAAACTCTCGACGTGTGTTCTTGTCCAACTTGTAGGCGTCGGCAACCTTGCGAATCACACTCTGTGTGGCCTGTGCGCCCAACCCGAACTGTGAACGAACTTCGTAGTAGCAAGTCCGACGGAGTGGAATGCGCGAGAACACGCGGTGTTGCCATGCAACCGAGGAGACCTCGTTTGCTGCCTGGTTCATGGTGGCCAGTGTTCGAGTAAGCACGTCAAGGTGTTCTTTCTCAACAACCAGCTTCACCTGAGATACGAGTTTCATACATCTGGAACTTAGAGTGCGGGTGTGACATTTAAGGAAAGCAGAGGCCGCAGCCAAGTCTGGTTATCGCACGTACACCTGGTTTTCACAACCAAGTACAGACGCAATG
>DATLTI010000076.1:0-3064 GCA_035533675.1 Acidimicrobiales bacterium
TGTCTCATCGAGCGCGAGCGAGACAATCCCCTCGATCGGTTTGCATTCGATCCCGGGTGGAACCTCAACGCCTACCGCGATGACCCAGGAACGCACCTTTCGACCGGCAAGACTGACGCGCACGATCGTCCCGACGCGGACGTCGAGCGCAGCGTCCACAAGATAGAGAAAGCTCCGATCGACTCCGGTCACGTCCGGTACGACGCGCACCGCGAGAAAGGCACCGTCTGGCGATGCCGGGTTCACAGGATCAGAGGTTCAGCGCGCGACGAAGATCATCGGCACGCGTGGTCGCCTCCCACGTGAAGTCAGCGTGTGACCGACCAAAGTGGCCGTAGGTCGCGGTCTTCTTGTAGATCGGACGACGAAGGTCAAGGTCGCGGATGATCGCCGCGGGACGAAGGTCGAAGATCTCGTTCACTGCAACTGCGATCTTCTCTGGGTCGACCGTCTCAGAGCCGAAGGTTTCCACCATTAACGATACTGGGCGAGCGACACCGATCGCGTAGGCGACCTGAACCTCACAGCGGCGTGCCGCGCCAGACGCGACAACATTCTTTGCGACCCATCGCGCGGCGTAGGCAGCAGAGCGATCGACCTTTGACGGATCCTTGCCAGAAAACGCACCGCCGCCGTGGCGCGCCCAGCCGCCGTAGGTGTCAACGATGATCTTGCGGCCGGTAAGTCCCGTATCGGCACGCGGTCCGCCAAGTTCAAAGTTGCCAGTTGGGTTCGTGAGCACGCGGTGTCCCTCGGCCTCAAGACCGTCTGGAAGAATCGGATTGATCACATGCTCGATCAGATCCGGATGCAGCTGTGCGATCAGATCAACGCCCGGCTTGTGCTGGGTCGAGATCAGAACGGTCTCGAGGCGAACCGGTCGACCATTTTCGTAGCGAATCGATACCTGTGTCTTTCCATCGGCGCGCAGATAACCGAGCAACCCCGAATGGCGCACCTCAGCGAGACGCTCCGCAAGTCGGTGCGCAAGCCAGATCGGCATCGGCATCAGATCTGAAGTCTCATCACACGCGTACCCGAACATCATTCCCTGATCGCCAGCTCCCTGTTCGGAGAGTCGGTCTTCGCCATCAGACCCAAGGCGAACCTCGAGTGCATGGGTGACGCCCTGGCTGATGTCAGGAGACTGCTCGTCGACCGAGACGATGATTCCACAGGAGTTACCGTCAAATCCCGCCGCATCTCCGTCGTAACCGATGCCGATGATCGTCTCGCGCACAAGCTTTGGAATATCGACATAGGTCGAAGTGCTGATCTCACCGGCGACACAGACAAGCCCTGTCGTTACGAGCGTCTCGCACGCAACACGCCCAAAAGGGTCTTCGGAGAGGATCTGATCGAGCACTGCGTCAGATATCTGGTCTGCAACTTTGTCAGGATGGCCCTCGGTGACGGACTCTGAGGTAAACGTGAAACTCGTCAACGCATCATTCCTTTATTCATCAACGGACCGGTTGCCCGTAAGTGGCTTGCGAATCAGCGTTCACCGATTCGCGCGACGACAGCATCGAGCACAGCATGGGCAATCGTAGACTTTGGCGCGAGGGCTACGTCGGTTCTTTTGCCTTCCCGGCTCAGAATCGTCACCGCGTTCGTATCGGCATTAAAGCCCGTATGTTCAGCCAAGACATCATTGACGACCAGCAGATCAACGCCCTTGTCACGCAGTTTCTGCTCGGCACGCACGATGATGTCGTCGGTTTCAGCAGCGAATCCAACGATCACCTGACCTGAGCGACGGTGTCGGCCAAGTTCGGCGAGCGTGTCAGGCGTCGGTACAAAGTCGATCTCTGGGATACCTTCACTCTTTTTGAGCTTGTGCTCTGCAGCGCGAACTGGTCGAAAATCAGCCACCGCAGCGGCCATGATCACGACATCTGCACTCTGTGCAAGGCCGGTGACCGCACCAAATAGCTCTTCCGCGCTCTCGACCGTGATCACCTCGACGCCGAGCGGCGCAACACGGTCAGTCGTCGTGACGAGCGTGACACGGGCGCCTCTGCTGCGCGCTGCCTCGGCAAGGGCATAACCCTGCTTGCCAGAAGAACGGTTCGAGAGATAGCGCACGGGATCGATCGCCTCGCGAGTTCCTCCTGCACTAACGACCACGTAACATCCAGACAGATCGCGTCTTGGCGCGAGTGCCCTCGCGCACTGATCGACAATCACGTCGATATCTGCAAGTCGACCTGCACCAATGTCGCCACCGGCGAGACGACCGAGTTCGGGTGGGACAATCATCACTCCTCGACGTTCAAGGGTGGCGACATTCTCCCTGATCGCAGGATGTGACCACATCTCCGAGTGCATCGCCGGACAGATCACGATTGGAGCCTCGGTCGCGATCAGCGTTGTCGAGAGCAGGTCAGCAGCGATGCCGTTTGCGTATTCACCAATCAGGCGCGCGGTCGCCGGAGCAACGACAATGAGATCCGCACTCTGTCCGAGCCGGGTATGCAGGATTGGATCATGTTCGTCAAACAGCGATATCCGCGCCGGCTCTGAGGCAAGCGCAGAGAGCGTTGTGGCACCAATGAACTTGGTCGCGTTCTCGGTCATCACCGGAATCACGTACGCACCGAGGTCCATCAGGCGCCTCAAGAGTTCGACCGACTTGTAAGCAGCAATCCCGCCGGTGACACCGAGCACGATTGTCGCTCCAGAGAGCACATAACGGTCGACCGATGACTCCTCGAGCGATTCTGTCATCGTCTTGGTCTCACGCTGTTATCGCCCCGTCAACGAGGTACGCGCATAAGAGCGCGAACCTACTCTGATGACGCGTCGCCCGACTCCTCGGGTTTCGCGGGCTCGCTGTCTTCGAGCACTACCTCTGCTTCCGCGAGCGCTGCAAGTGCTGCGAGCTCTTGGGCAACATCAGAATCAGAGTCAATGACCTCACCCTGATCAGGTGCACCGGCGCGTACCTTGCCAGCAGCGATCTCTTCCATCGCGATCGAAAGCGGCTTTCTCGCAAGCGATGTCACCTGGGGAGGCACAACCGCGCCGAGTCCTTCGCCTAGCTGGTTGAAGTACGCGTTGA
>DATLTI010000077.1:0-19772 GCA_035533675.1 Acidimicrobiales bacterium
CCTCTTTCAAGTACTCGGCTTTGTCGCTATGGACCGACCTTCGTCACTCACCGCTGGGCCACTGCGAGACGAGGTTTGCGAGTTCTTCGCCTCGATCAAGGCGATCGACCCTGCCTACGTCGTTCGCGGCCAGTACGAGGGATACCGAGAGGAACCAGGCGTCGATCCTGACTCGCAGACAGAGACCTTCATCGCTTTGCGGGTCGAGGTCGAAAATAGCCGGTGGAAGGGTGTCCCGTTTTACCTACGGACCGGCAAATGCATGGCCGAGAGCCGAGAGGTTGTCACTATTGGGCTATACGAACCCAATGCGCACCTATTTCCTGTGACAAATGATGTTCGACATCGTCGGGGCAATATGATCGTCATCGACTTCGCGGACCCCGGCTCAATTCATATGGAGTTTCTGGCAAAGCTGCCTGGACCTTTCATGCAGCTCGGTCCTGCCGAGATGAACTTTGACTACCAAAATTCATTCTGTGTCGCGAACAATCTCGAGGCCTATGAACACCTGATCCTCGAGTGCATGGTGGGGAACCAGACACTCTTCACCCGATCAGATGGCATCGAGCACCTCTGGGAGATCGCGACACCCTTGCTTGAGCACCCGATACCGATCGAAACCTATCCAAAGGGCTCATGGGGACCTGCGTCAGTTGCCTCCGTCGTTGCCCCGCACCACTGGTATTTGCCACATTGATGTCATGTCTCCCTTGGTTCGGTCATACTCACCCAGCTCGACTTTCCAAGACGCGACGAACGCATTTCACCGCTGGGATACGAGATGAGACCACAATCAATGAACGAGTGCCGCGACCGGACGCGTTTGCACTGTTTGACAGTTGCCGGCTGAGCGGCCGAAGAGCGCACAGATCGCCGATTATCAGTGCGCGGCTCATAGCATTAAGCTGCGTGGTCTTCACGTCGTTATGTATGCACCACTCGCCTGCACCGAGCAGGGAAGAGTTCAAGCATGAATAGTGCGACGGGCTCCAACCTATAAGCGCGCCTCGGCCGTATCGACACGTCACGCGCTGCATCAGGCGAATTCACCGCTGAACGAACGGGCTGAAGTTGCGGCACCCCAGGCGGTCAGATGAACGGGACACCTGTGAATTGGCCGCCGAGTATGACGCTTGGATCGACGTCAAGTATTTGTTCGAGCACCGTGGAGTAGATCGTTCGAAAATCCGTCGTCACGGCGAGGCTCCCGTTGCTGTCGAGCTGGGTCAAGCTTGGTTGATCACCGTAGAACCCGCCTTTGACCGAAGGTCCGATGACGAATGCGGTGTTTCCCGAACCGTGGTCGGTTCCTTCACTCGCATTCGCGACCACGCGACGTCCGAATTCCGTGTAGATGACGAGCACGGTCTGCGCGCCTTGCGGTACCCCTCGCAGCGATTTGAAGAACCCTGCCACTCCGGAGTCAAGCTGTTTCAACAGCGTCGCGTACGAAGCGAGCTCTCCCGCATGGGAATCGAATCCATTCAAGCTAACCCCGTAGACCTGTGTGGGCATTCCAGCGGAAATGAGTTGAGCCACAACGCCGAGCTCGGTCCCGAAACTTCCTGCAGTCGCGGCGAAGTTCTGCGCGACGGCCGGTGCGTGCTGGAGCGATTGAGAAATGACTTGGCTGACGGCCAACATGTTCGTCCCTGCACTCATTGAAGCGCGCTGCAGCTTCGTGTCGTAGCGGTGCGCTTGTTGAAGAAGCGCGTAGAAACTGCGAAGTTCTGCTCCTCCGGTTGGTATCTGTGAAGCAGGCGAAGAGCTTGCCGCGATACTGCTCGCCTGTTGATTCTTTCCCACGAATGCAAGCGGGAGGTTGGCCCCAAGCCACAGTGCTTGCATTGGATCGGGTCGAGTTGTGTCCAGCCAGCGGCCGATCCAACCTGTCGGCTGATCGCCAGATGGATTTCCACTCTGCCAGATATCCATCGATTCGAAATGGCTGTAGTTCGGGTTCGGATAACCGACGCCGCGAATGATTGCCACCTGGCCGGCATCCCACAGCGCTTTTATCCCGGTGAGAGCCGGGTGCAATCCAAATCCCTGGCCAATTTGCAACACGGATGATTCGGGAATTGCGATGGAGCCGCGCTGTTGGATATAGGAGGGATCGCTGAAAGGAACGACGGTATTCAGGCCATCATTTCCTCCGTAAAGGGTCAAGAGAACAAGAATCCGACCACCTTGTGACGGTGAAAGTCTCGGTGCAACTTTGGGCCCTATGGAACGACTCCGGGGCACGCCCAAGGTGTGATGCAAGGCGCCGTAAGCTCCGGTCGCAAGGGCACCCGCGAGAAATTGACGGCGGTCCATCGAAAGAGACGGCACGATTCGCCCCTACTCAGTTCATAACGTACTCAGGAGCGACAAGTCCCAGTGAGGTAAGCATCACCGGGTTGTCCTTCGCCGCATGGAGCACCGTCGTCGTGTGTTTGGTCCATTTTTCAATCCCGAGCATATTGGCGAGCGCATCGATGCGCGCTCGGGGAGCTTCGTCTTCGATCCGTGAGAGATTTCCTAAGCTCGCCGCGGTTTGCGCAAAATCGAGCCTTGTGAGACTTGCCGCAGTTGAGAGCCAAAAGCCGTTTGCGCCCCAGCCGCCAACGGTCGGTGGATTAAAGAGCTGCTGGCCGAGCTTTATGAGCAGGTTCATGACATAGCCACTAGGAAATGACGCTGTGGTCAGTTGCAGTGCGCGGAGTGTGCCGACGGTGTATTCGACGGGCTGTTTCACGAGGCCGGTCGTCGATTGAGTTGATACGAACTCTGGATGCTTGAGTATTGACTCGAGCAAGCTTCCAAAGTGGCGATTTTTGGCATACAAGGGCGCGAGATTGGCGACGACTGGATGGTTCGGCCCTACAGGGAACGCAAGCCAACTCCAAAACCTCGAGACGATCCAATGAGCTGAAGCGGTCTCTTTCGTCACGATCTCGATTGCCTGCTCACCGGTAAAGGCCCCGGAATGTCCGAGGAATGTCTTCACGCCGAAATCGTGTTCAGCGACGCTGTAGGTGAAAAGACCGGTTTGATAGTTCAGCGCCCAACCAGTGAAGCATCGGGCGAGCTGTTTGACATCGGATTCGGTATAGTGGCCAATCCCAAGCGCGAACCTTTCCATGAGCTCCCGGGCGAAATTCTCATTCGGATGAGCAACAAGGTCCGTGCCGGCGTCCAGCCAAATCAGCATCGCGGGGTCTTTCGATATCGCAATCGTCAATGTGTCGAACGGTCCATGTCCCATGTCGCGGAAGATCGCGTTTTGACGATAAAGCAGGCTTGGATAGTTGACCTTGGAATACGCCGTCGGAAATTGCTCGTGGAGAAAGAGCACGAGCTTTTCTCGAAACGGCGTGGGGGTGGACAACATGAGATCAAGCCACCAATTGGTCAAGGCAAGAAATTCCGCAGTCTTCGCGCTCGCCGCGCCAGCACCAACTTCCGAGGCAAACGGTAGGAACTGTGGAGGCAGAACCTGCGACAGTCCGGCATCGGTTTCATGCAGACCCTTGACGAGACGTCGGATTGTAGCGTCCCACCCATCTCGTTCGGCGACGTCGAGCTCGGCGGGCGTCGCGCCAAATCCAGCTCTGCGGGAGAGATGAGCGAGCAATGCTCTACTATTTGCCACGACATAGAGATACCACCACAACTCGTGGAATATCAATAAAAGAATGTTAAGGATCTGTGATTGCGAGCGAATGATCGCTGACGAACCGCAGAACGTGCTGAGAACAACTGCTTCAGGAGGCTGCGGGGACTCGCCCCGAAGTGTGTCGTTAGTGGACACTCGTGAATACGGAACGCTGACAACGATTGCAGACACATAGGTGCCGGCCGATGACAGCCGCGAATACAGAACTAACGCACCGAACATCAGCCAGTTCGAATTGTTTGGCGCGGCAAAACGACGGATCGGTAACCGGTTTTGACGCCGTCGGGACCGGGCGATTGTTGCCGGTCGCGGTACTAGCAATCGAGAAGAAGGTCGGCCAATGCCTCCGGCTCATCGAGCATGATGTCATGACCACACGAAACCGTGGAGGTCTTCCATCCCAATTTCTTTGCTTTTTCGAAGTGCTCGAGAAATCTCCCGGTACTACCGGTCTTCCCGACTGCACAGATATACGCCGTATTCTCGGTAGAGATTCCCCTACCAGTTAGATGAATCTTTTGCGCCCAGCACCCGAGTGGTTGCGCGGTGCACAGCCGATCGACCCATTCACGATCTGCAAGGTTCACCTCAAACCGTTCGGCGGGGATCGGATTCACCTGCCAATCATTGACAAGGTTGTCTGGCACATACCTCATGAGGTTCTCGCCGTCGCTGGGAATGAAGGCATCAAGATAGACCAATGACCGGATCCGTTCGGGAATACGGTCAACAACCCCGGTAATGACTGCACCCGCGTACGAGTGGCCACACAGCACCACCTCTGAGAGCTCCTCCCAGAGAATCATGTTGGCCACGTCGAGGATGTGTGTTTCGAGATTTACCTCGCGAGACGCAAGATGCGAACGGTCGGCAACACCGGTCAAAGTCGGGGTAAAGACCTCATGTCCAAGACTCTGAAGGTTCTTGCGAACGCGCTTCCAGCACCAGCTTCCGTGCCATGCGCCGTGGACAAGTACAAACGTCGTCACGTTAATTCCTCCCCTATGGCTCCTCCGACCTCAAATTGCGCTCCACCGATCGTCACGGCTGCAAGTCGTCAGATATCTGCTGACATCCGACCAACGCATACGGCACGCGAGCTAATACCAAGGGGTGTCTTGGTCGAGCACCCATTCGTTCGGAATGACTCCCCGGCTTGCAGCGACCGCCGTGTAGTACTTCCATAGCTTCTGTGAGTGGTTCTTCCGATGAAATGTCGCAAGAAACGATGTCAACTCTTCTGTTGTCAGGGCCTCTACCGCACCAATCTGGGCCGCGAGCAGCAGTGACTGAGCGTTCTCGACGAAATGGACCGAGTCTGCGAACAGCGCAGGAACGTCTTCGGCAACAAGGACCTCGCCATGGCCGCGAAGCAACAACGCGGCGTCTTCACCGAGCGTCTTCGCAACGGATCGTCCCTGCTCAGAATTTTGGATCTGTGAAGAGTCATAGTGAATGGGTATTCCGTTCATCCACCGGCTCGCATGATTCTTTACCGGCACGAGCGGCGTTGCCGGCACGATGCTGAACACCGTTGTCGGATCGTGATGAAAATGAGCGACCGCACCAACATCTGGCCGGGCGCGGTAGATCTCCGTGTGGATGAACACCTCGCCAGGTGGCTGTCCAGAATCGCCGAGGTTCCGACCTTCAAGATCAACAGTCACGAGCCTGTCGGGTTCAACCGCGGAACGCACGTCGTACACCCTTTGAATAAGCAGGGTATCTGTTCCGGGTATACGGGCGCTGATGTGCCCGCTGTAGTTCAAGATGTCTGCATCGACAAGCATGCGCGAACAGACAGCAACTTCTTGTCGCAAGAGATCAAGCGAGTGTTCCATGTATATTTCTCCTTCATCAAGATTTCTTTCGAGATCTCCAAAGCATTCCTGCAGCCTCTCGTCTCTTGGGTCTTCGCGCAAATACAGCGCCCTCGAGATCCCAATTTTCGAGGGAAAGCTCGTGGAATCGCATTACGCGATTTAGCTCATTAAGTCGCGAGCGGATCTTGTATGTGGCTACGAAAAAGAGCAATGCCCGGTTCGCATATGTGCGGACAGGGCATCCACAATTTGATACGTCACTGTTACGAGATACATGCCGGTCCAAATGAAATACCCCAAACCCGTACCGCACCACATCCCCGAAATGGATTGGTATCGATGCTTGCCGTGATACCGACGATCCGACTCCAGCTGCCCCAACTCGCTTAAAGCCAACCAACATCCCGGGTCTTTCCGTAGACATCACCTGAGCCATATCCAGAGACTGAGATATAGGGTGACGAACTCAGGACCGTGAGCGACATGCAATAGGTATACGCGGCGTAAAACTGAGCAAAGCCGAAATTGACCGATCCCGTCTAGGGATTGAATGTGCCTAAAGCAGGACTGCTCGCGGATGCATTGAAGTTCCCGTGGGCGTCAATGTAAACCGATACGCCGAACGAAAACCCTGCACGATTTATTGAAGCGGTGGCATCAAGTGTCGTCGCCTTGGCGGAACTGCACCCGGGGTTCGACAACGTTGGAATGCGAATCGGGGGTTCTACGCGAGCAGGCATCTAGGATGGACTCGGCAAGATCAATGGCGTTGAGACGGTTCTTGGTCCCTTCTCATTCGGTATCAGTCGGAATGCGATTTACGTACCGGTGATTAATCGAATTCAGAATGGAGCCTGACGCGCATCTCCCACTAGCTCATCGTCAGACCTCTCCGACCTTGGTCTGACGATGAGCCATCCCGATTGACGCCGGTCATAGCATATGGTTTTGGAAAACCTTGTCAAGACTGTGCTAGCGCGCGGTGATGTATTGCTCAAGCGCTTCGCGCTCGTGCTCAAGTTCATCAAGACAGGTCTTCACGACATCTCCGATGCTGACAATCCCCGCCAAAGCACCATTGCTGACTACGGGAATGTGACGGATACGGCGATCGGTCATCGCCGACATCAGCGAATCAACAGCATCATCTGGTGAACAGCTGAACACATTTTCGGACATGATCATTCGTACCGGAGAATCGAGGATTGCTGCACCGAACTGACTGACCGCGCGCACAATATCGCGTTCAGAGACAATCCCGACGATGCCCCGACCATCGTCGGAGACGACAAGCGCACCAACCGATCGATTGGCAAGTTCTCGAACTGCATCAATGATCGATGAGTCCGGGTGCACCGTCGCGACGTACGAGCCCTTCCGATCCAAAATACGAGAGATTTTCATCCCTACCTCCTCCACGCTCGCGCCTGCACTGCGCTCACGATCGGCACCTCAGCGCAACGAAGCGCTATCGCTAATGCTGCTCCCGTCCGACGATGAAGTCAAAAGAAATTTCTAGGACAATTTCGCAACAATCGCGGACTCGGTGGAGCCCAGATAACAGCCACGACGCTGGACAAACAGGAACGAACCTGACCTCGTATCTCGTTTTGATGACAATTCTTGCGTGCCAAGTGACCAAGCGTCTCTGACGCCCATACCTGCTGTCGGGCCAACCAAGAGAAGATGGCGCATCCGCGGGTGATTTCGCAGAACCAGAAACTCGCGAGAGGTGGATTTATCATCAGGCGTTCATCGAATCTTGCGTCATCAGATACGGAACGGCACACCGCGTGGCGTCATGCACGAGACCGAGAGCTTCTCAGGATCGGACAGACACATTGACGTCGAAACGATCCTCCAAAGGGCGATGACCACATGAGAGGTCCAGGTCGTCATTCCCCTCGAAACTGGCGAGGTCGCGACTCCCCTTTGGATCGTCTCGCCCATGGTCCAGGCACTTGTCCGCTCCTATCGAGTAGACAGAGGCCGTTGGTTCCAATACGCCCTCGGGACGGACATATTCTCGCTCGAGCTTGGCGCTGGGATCATCAACGTCAGGCCAATTTCGTTGCTGACCCAGCAACACTCACCGCGATCGACGCGGCGCATAGACCAAAATACGCCGCGGATGAGAAGCTAGCGGACACGTTGGCCCCTGGAGTCATTGCAACAACACTCGCTCTTTCGCCTCTCGCGCTGGTTTCGCCTGGCAGCACGCGGTGCCCAAATTTCCAACACCGCATCGATCCGGAGCGTTCTCGACTGCGCCGTAAGGACCGACAGATCCATCGATTCATCGACGTCTGAGAACTCTGCAACGATAGGAGAAGCGATTCAACGAGGAGGAGTACATGGCAGAGAGAGTCTGGGATAGGTTCCTCACGGAACAGGACAAACGGGCACTTGCCAAGTCTCCAAAGATTCCTCGGGATCTTCGCTCGTTCTGTCATCGGCCGGCGCTCGTGCTCGTCGACTTCTTTCGGGGGGTCTATGGCGATCGACCCCAGGACCTGATCGAGGCGATAATACCTGGCCAAACAGCTGCGGGCGTATCGCGTGGGAGGCAATTCCCCCAACACAACAGCTTCTCAGTGCATGTCGCAGAACTGGCATGCCCATCATCCATACAACAGGGATGGTCAACGAAACCATCGAGGGTCAGCACGCCCGGCCAAAACCAACCGAGGCTGCTCCACTCAACGGGGAGCCCCGCTGGATTGCTCCCGAAGTCCGCTATGAGATCATCCCCGAGGTGGGACCGATCGAGGGCGAGACCGTGATCAACAAGATCAGTTCGAGCGCGTTCTGGGGTACTCCTCTCGTCGGACAGCTCATTAAGAATCAGGTGGATACCCTGATTGTCTGTGGTGAGTCGACTAGCGGATGCGTGCGCGCGACGGTGGTCGATGCAGATCAGTACCAGTTCAACGTCATCGTTGTCGAAGACTGCACCTTCGATCGTCACGAGGCAACTCATGCGATGAATCTCTTTGACATGCATCGCAAGTTTGCAGAGGTGCGATCGCTCGCTGAGGTACTCAATTTTCTTGGCCAGTTCTCAAAATCAACTCAGATCTTCGCTCGCTAGGTCGCTCTTGCAATTGCGAACTGATTCAAGCGAGCCACGAGATTATTGATGCGAGGACCAAACAGCAAGACCCTGGCGCGGTAAAATACCGGCGAGTAACTGCATCTTCGCGAACGCTGTGCGCAAGATGACAGAGAAACGGAGCTTGAGCCATGTCAAGACGCCGAAGCATCACCAGTGAGCTCTATCGAGCAGCACGGATGTCAAACAACCTCCGCGCCGCGTCACGAGGACCAACGGCATTCGCCACCCGTCAGGTGCGCCGCAAGGTATACCGTGCAAGCGGAGGGTTCATAAGGTCAATCCTCAAATCATTTGGTCTGAGTAAATAGGCTCGGGCAGTCAGAATTTCACATACTAATAGTGCTCGGCCTCGTTTGATGGGCACAGGTCCTTTCATCTCTGTATCTCATAGCACTCTCAACACTCGCTCGTCATGTGCACTCTTGTCCTTGCAATGATTCGCCGGTCGTGCAAACTCCTGAATGCACGAAGAGTTGAAGATTCTGTGTGCAACGCGTAAGAGAAGTGTGAAGAACCGCTGAGTGACCCAAACTCTTCGCCGCTGCGCACTTAGAGTCATGATCTCGATGACCTCTTCATGTACATACAAACGATGTCACACGCGCTCGGTTGATGCATCACACACGAGCTCGGACAAAGACCAGAGATGGGGAACTTCACATGACTGCCATGCATAGATTCGCAAGCGTTAGCTCCGACCGGAGAGCGCAACACGCTCGTTCAGCGTTCCGTCTAAGTCGCGTTCTTTCGCTCGTAGCAATGACCGGTGCACTGATTGGTATCAACATCGAGACTGCATCAGCTAGCACCTTCAATACATGGAGCCCGCTCGCATCCCTCGGGACCGCGCGCACGCTTGCAGGAGCGGCGGTGCTCCAAAATGGATCCGTCCTCGTCGTAGGAGGAACATCAACAAGCACGACGGGCGCAGGAACCCTTATCTCGACCGCCGAAATCTACAATCCCTCAACGAATGTCTGGAGCACCACCACCGGTGCTCCCGCGGTGAGCACCCCGGCCGTACTCACGCTTTCCAATGGAGATGTGCTGGCCGCCGGGGGAATCTCTGGAACTGTAGCGAGTGCTAGCGCGACAGCCTCAGCGTCCATCTATAACCCCACCACCAACGCCTGGACAGCGACTGCGAACCCAATGCCATCCGGGGTCTATGGAGCCTCAGCAGCTGTGCGTGCGGACGGTTCTGTGATACTGATCGGCGGATACACCGGTCTGACCTCTGCACAGATTGCTACAAACGCGGTCAGCATCTACACGCCGTCAACGAACGCGTGGACAACCGGAGATTCACTCCCTATTGGCGACCAGAGCGCCTATGGATCAGCGGGCACGCTTTCCAACGGAGAGGTGCTTTATGCAGGCGGCCTCAGCGCTCCAGGAGCAGTCACCAACGTTGCGGAACTCTATGACCCAACGCAAAATACGTGGTCGAGCACGGGGTCACTCGTAACGGCGCGATCGAACGCGGGCCTTGACGTGCTTGCCAACGGCTCAGTTTTGCTCGCTGGAGGAGAGGACGCGACGGGTACTGCCATCGCGAACGCGGAACTCTATAACCCAACCACAAA
The DNA here is from genome assembly GCA_035533675.1 of Acidimicrobiales bacterium. Lineage (GTDB taxonomy): Bacteria > Actinomycetota > Acidimicrobiia > Acidimicrobiales > Bog-793 > CAIVND01. The sequence goes on from DATLTI010000077.1 coordinate 10,189, forward strand.
GATCTGGGTTGCTACCGCCTCGCTTTCGACAGCCCGGTCAGGCGCCACCATAGCCACCCTTGCAACGGGCCAAGTGATCGAGGCCGGTGGTATGGATGCAACTGGTCAAGTTCTTGCCAGCGCTGAGATCTACTCACCACAGAGTGCAACATGGACAGCTACCGGTGCTCTTGGAACCGCCCGCGAGAACGCCGCTGCCGTGCAACTCACCGGAGGAGAGCTGCTCGTATTCGGTGGAAACGACGCGACTGGCGCTGCGATCTCGAGCGTCGAATCGTATTTCTCGGGAGTTCCTGTCTCGCTTGCCAGTGTTGCTCCTGCGAGTTTTGTCACCGGCACTGCAAAGTCCTTGAGCTTTAGCGCGACAGGGACTCCAACCCCTGTCATCTCAGAGGTCGGCGATCTCCCGCCCGGGCTGGTATTTACCGTGGGACCTGCAGGAAGTGCGACGATCAGTGGAACGGTGACTGGGCCAATCGGATCATTTCCGATCACGATCACCGCGACCAACGGCGTGCTCTCACCTGTTTCGGTCTCCGTTACCGTGACCGTTGCACAACCCGCCTCTCCGGGATATGTCGTGACAACAACCTCAGGAACGGTCTTTGCATTCGGACAGGCAGTGAAGTCGGGTCATGTGCGAGTGCAGCCAAAGTTTCGACAAATCGTTGCAATAAGTCGGGACCCCGGTACAACTGGCTATTACCTTGTGACCTCAATAGGCAACGTCTTCAACGAGGGCGGGGCACCCTTCTACGGTTCGCTTGCAACGACGAACCTGACCTCGCCCGTACGCGGCTTCGCGACAACCTCTGACGGACACGGATACTGGCTCGTCACCGCAAATGGATCGGTCTATGTCTTTGGCGACGCGGCCTACTTTGGTTCAGCCACGGCCAACCCACGGGTCAGGCCAATCGTGGCGATCGCACCGACAAGAGACGACAGAGGCTATTACCTCATCTCCTCGCGTGGCAACGTCTTCAACAAGGGCGATGCAACTTTCTACGGCTCAAAAGCAGGCGTCCGGCTACCCCATCCCATCACCGCATTTGCGCTCAGCGCGGATGGCAATGGCTATTACCTCGTCTCGTCGGGTGGAAACATCTGGAATCTCGGGGATGCCCACTTTTATGGTTCAAAGGCGCGGTTAAAGCTGGCATCACCGATCGTCTCCTTTGTCACCTCAACCGATGGGAAGGGGTACTACCTCCTCACCTCGGGCGGCGCGCTTTACCAATTCGGTGACGCGCTCAACCTCGGTGCTCTGACAATGGCCAAGAACCGTGAATACGCGTCAATCGCGATCCCGGACTAGGAACACCCCGGCTGGGACTGCCTGACGCGTCGCGACTTTAAGCCAACCGCTAATCAGAGAACATCTTGGTCCGGGTTCACCGGAGCGATGCGCCATACAGCGTTACTGCATGAGGTCTGGTGAGGTCGCCATGCCTTGGCGCCAAACCGATCGCGCCATGATCTTCGAAAGATCCGCGCGCTCGTGATATTTACTCGCAATGTCGCGCGCCTCTCCAAGAAGTCCCTCGGAGAGCGTGGTTGGGTTCAGCCCGAGAGCGAGAAAACGCTCCCGACTGACATTGAGGTCATTCTCGGCCGCCTCGCGGCGGGGATTCGGGAGATTCGCGATCTCTGCACCGGTGAGCTCCGAGATCAATTCCGCAAGCTGTCGAACCTGATAGGTCTCCGTTACCTGGTTGAAAACTGAAACCTGCCCGCCATTCACTGGCGGATTGGCAAGAGCAATCTCGATACAACGGGCAGTGTCGCGAATATGGATGAATGCACGCGTCTGACCACCCGTGCCATGCACGGTAAGAGGATGGCCGATAGCTGCCTGCATAAGAAAGCGATTGAGAACGGTTCCGTAGTCCCCGTCGTAGTCGAACCGGTTGATCAATCGCTCATCGCGAACAGTCTGGGGAGTCTGGGTGCCCCAGACAATTCCCTGATGGAGATCGATGATGCGAAGTGAATCATTTTGCGCGTAGAACTTGAACATCAGCTGATCGAGCGTCTTGGTCATGTGATACACCGAGCCAGCGTTCGCGGGGTGCAAGATCTCGCGTTCGATATCTCCATCGGGTGTCGGCACCTTAACGGTGAGATACCCCTCTGGAATCGGAGCAGACCCAGACCAGCCATACCCATAGACGCCCATGGTGCCAAGGTGCACGACAGCGATGTCGAGACCAGATTCGACGATCGCAACAAGGAGGTTGTGCGTGCCGGTCACATTGTTGTCAACGGTGTAGCGCTTGGTCTTCGAAGATCGCATTGAATACGGAGCGGCCCTCTGCTCTGCAAAATGCACGACCGCATCTGGGCGAAGCGAAAGTAGTACTCCAACAAGTCGGTCGTACTCCTTGGCGAGATCAAGATTGATAAAACGGATCTCTCTCCCCGAGACTTCCTTCCAGGCCCGAACGCGCTCACTAATCGGCCGTATTGGCGTCAGCGACTCAACTTCGAGCTCGATATCGATATTCCGGCGACTGAGGTTGTCGAGAATCGTGACCTCATGCCCGATGTCAGAAAGATGAAGCGAGGTCGGCCATCCGCAGAAACCATCGCCACCAAGAACTAAAACCTTCACAATTTTTCTCCTCTAGGTGACGCAAAAACCTACGTGGGCCGGCCACCTGTTCTCGGCCATCGTAGTAATGAACGAGATACCCTATGAAGATATTTGCAGACAGAGTTATTAGGCATCTGTGAATACTTTGAGAGATACCCTGTCCATCGGGGAATATTGGTCGACTCCCTCGAGCGATGGCCGGTTTGGAGCACTTGGTCACCCACGAAGCTCCCCAGTCACAGGTCCACAGTCACGTGTCAAACGACCGACAAGTTCTTCGCTGCGAGAGTCCTTCCCAGTCGTCACGTTTCAGATTCATTCAATGCGCAATCGCGACTCATAAGATTGATCGCGCGACATGAATATCCGTGAGGTCATCACCTGATGATGCAATCTTCATAGGCTCAATTGGGAGAGTGCGATGCCATCGATCCAAAGTGGGGAAACCAGCATCTATTACGAGGAGTTCGGGAGCGGCTATCCGGTCCTCTTGATCGCTCCCGGTGGGTTGAGCTCTGCAATTGAGAAGTGGGAGAACGCAACGATCAATCCGCTCAACGAATTCGCTGAAGACTTCCGCCTCGTCGCGATGGACCAACGCAACGCCGGCAACTCTCGCTCGCCGTTTCCAGTCGATCATCCTTGGGACGCTTACGCTCAGGACCAAATTGGCGTCATGGACGCACTCGGATACGAGCGGTTTCACCTCTTCGGCTGTTGTATCGGCGGCCCTTTTGCGCTCAAGCTCACCTACGCACATCAAGATCGGGTCAGCGCGGTCGTCCTCGAACAGCCAATGGGTCTCATTCCAGCGAACCATCAGGGCTGGAAGGACCGTTGCCATGACTGGGTCACCGCGATTGTTGTGGATCGACCCGACCTCGATGAGACACTCGGGCACCACTTTGTCGACCACATGTGGGGCCAAGACTTCGTAGCTAGTCTGATCCGCGATGAGGTCAGAGCGATCCGCGCTCCAACATGTGTCCTGCCTGGCGTCGATGAAATCCACCCAAGTGAAATTGGACATGAGATCGCGCGGCTCATACCCGGCGCGGTGACCATTTCGCCGTGGAAGGACTCACCCGAGCACGCTCGACTCGCGACAACGAAGATCCGTGAGTTCCTTTTGTCACACACTCCCTAACGTCTTAGGGAGTCCTTGCGCTTTGCACCGCGACCGCCTCGATCTCAACGAGGAACTGGGGACGCGCGAGACGGTCAATCACAACGAGCGTGTTTGCCGGGTAGGGACCCTCACCAAAGAGCGAAGGAAAGATTTCACCACGAGTTTCAACAAAGGTCGGAATGTGTTCAGCTCCCACGACAAAGGTCGTGAACTTTACGACGTCACGAAAATTCATCCCGGCCTCTTCGAGCACCACGCCGATATTGACAAATACCTGACGAACCTGTGCGGCAAAATCTTGCTCACCAACAGTCGAACCATCGGTGTCTGCCGCGATCTGTCCAGCGATGTACAGCGTCGCTGCTGGCCCTTCGATCCGGACTCCCGGCGAGAACATGCCGCCAGAGGTGCCAAGGCGCTCGGGATGCAAAAAGGCAATCGGCTCGGACATTATCTCTCCTTCAAAGAAGCTGGAATGGTACAGGCAAGCGCGATCATAAAACCTTCGTACTGACGATCTGACCGTTCTGGTCACCAAGAACGAGATCAAGCAGTACACCTGCAGGGACTTCGGGCGAAAGCAGATCGCCGGCAATATATCGCTGCATGAAACGCTGGTGAAAGTCCTCACCGACAACCGTCGGATCTTGTGACCTGATGAAGGTCTGCATCTCCGTATCAACGATCCCCGGACGAAGAGCGTTGACGGTAACGCCGCTCCCTGAGAGCTCTGCGGCAAGATTCAGCGTGTGCGCCTCGAGCCCGGATTTCGTCGTGACATAGGCGTTGTAAGCATCATCGCGATTGAGATTGCTTACCGCTCCTGTCGAAATGTTCACTATCCGCCCCCAACCGTTCGCACACATCGGACCGAGAAGCGAACGAGTCAGGCGAACGGGAGCCAGAAGGTTGATCGCACATGCGTATTCCCATGCATCTATATCGATCGTCGCGAATATCCCGAGCGGCCCAACGACACCGGCATTGTTTATCAAAATATCGATCGGACCAAAAGCCTTTTCGGCGCTTTGACAGATGAGGTTCATCGCAGGTGCGTCGACAACGTCTGAAACCCCAGCAACCGCCCGGCCCCCATCTGTGTGAATCTTCAGGACCGTTGCATTGACCTCATCAGCGCTACGCGCAACCACGACGACGGCGGCACCAGCACGCGCGAGTGTGCAAGCGATCGCCTGTCCGATTCCGCGACCTCCACCTGTCACCAGCGCGACATGTTCTGACAGAACCGACATCGCCCCTCCAATCTCATTGTCTCTCAAGCATTAGATCAGGTTTCTCGCCGGGCTCAAAATGGTACGAGGGCTAGAATTTTGACATGTCCGACTTCCCGCTCTCGAAAGAGAACTACCAAAGCCTCTTCAAAGACGAGGCCGATGCCTTCGTTGGCGCATACCTGCGCGCCAACCTTGACGAAATTGTGCCAAATTGCCCCGAATGGAATGTTGCACAACTCGGTGCACACATTGGTTCGATCTATCACCGCATTGCCGAACTCATCCGTACCATCTCGCTCAAACCGCTAAATCCAAAAAATTTCGTCGCGCCGACGGATCCCCGCGCTGTTCTTGATTACTACCAAGAGGGGGTGAGCAAACTCGCAGCAGCGTTCGTTGATCTCGACCCGACAGCTCCCATATGGACCTTTGCAGGAGTCTTGCCGGCGCTGTTCTGGATGCGACGAATGACGCATGAGACGATGGTCCACGCATTCGACCTCGACGAGATCCATCTCCCCTTGCACCATCCGGCAGCTCGCTCGGTCGCAGATGGAATCGATGAGTTCTTCTCGGTGCAGCTCGAGAGAAAACTCGTTCAAAAGCACGTACCGGGGCTAAGTGGGCGATTGGCACTTGGAGCTACCGACAGTAAGAACCGCTGGGTCATCGAGCTTGCCCCCGATCACCTTGAGATCCTCTCTGACAGTTCATTGGTAGATGCCGAACTCACGGGTACGGTCTATGACCTTCTCATGTACCTCTGGCGGCGCAGGTTCTCTTCGGCTCTCGACAAATCCGGAGATCTCGATCTCATCGCGACCTACTATCGCGACGTCCGACTCTGAGGCGAATCAGCCGAATCTGATCATTCAAAGATCGGCGTAACGCCATCGGGAAGCGGCACCCGGAACACCCGAAGCGCAAGAGCGGTGTATTCGTAGAATCCAACTAGGACTACAAGATCGACAAGAACGACATCACCGAGCGCGGCGGCTGCCTGTAAATAGAGCTCATCATCAAGATCATGACGAACAACGAGCGAAGTGACAACCTCGCGCGCAAGCCGCTCGCGCGACGAGAAACTCTCTGCGTCCTTGCCAGACTGCATTGCCGAAAGTTCAACCTCGCTCAAACCGGAAGCGACACCGATTGCGCGATGTGCATAGAACTCAAATTCGCTCTCGTGATGTCTTGCGACCTCCAAGATGGCGATCTCTCGGGTGCGATGATCAAGCTTTGTCCCATATCGCACGACAGCTCCAAGCTGTTGGGTCGCCTCGCCGAGAACAGGATCAACCAGCATCGCGTTGAAGGGACCGTGCATCCTCCCTTCGTTGTCAGTCATCGGAGTCGTGCGCGGCGTTTTCGATCGGGGGCCGCCGAGTATGCGCTTATAGAGCTCGCGCTGGGCTACATCAAGATCGCCCTCACCGAGCCATTTCAGACGTCCGTGTAACATCTCGATCCCCCCTCCTGTGCCTTGACCGTTCGACCCAGTGAACCTAGGTCAGATTCAGCGTCGCTGAGGATTCTCATGCCGAAAGGTCACCAAGACGTACAAATAACGACTGAAGCAAGAGCGTCTCGTTGGGATTGCGCGAGAGATACTTCGCTGCCTCGTCAATTGCACGACAGGCCTCTTCCAAGGCGGCAATGCGGCGTGGTGTCACCTGTGGCGCAGCAAGCTGAGACAGATACACACCCGCGAGAGTCGCAAGTCCGGATCTGAGCTCGTCGGTACGGACTCGACGTTGCTCTCTTTTGTGGCGTTCCTCAATGCCCTTGAGACCAAAGACCCGTCGATCTCCCGCAATCTTTGCTGCCGCTTCGTATTCCAAAAGCTCTGTCTGTTGACGCTCGCGTACTACGACAACGATCTCCTCAACCCCTGCGAGCAACTCCGTGACGGTCTTGGCAACTGAGGCACCGGTGCCATCAAGTCTGTTTGGCACAGCCCGCCATCGATCCTGCCGTTCTCGAAAACCAAGATCTCCAACCAGGAGTCGCGCCCGGTCAATGTTGCCAAAAGACGCGGCAGCTACTGAACTCGCGAGAGCGCGGACACATCCCTCCTCGACGAGTGCCTCGGTAATCGCCTCAACCCCGATCGAATGAAAGGGAACGGTGACACATCGACTTGCGATTGTGACAAGCGATGCAGGCAAGGTGTCCGCGACAACGATGAAAACGGTCGATGGTGGCGGTTCTTCGATCGTCTTGAGAAGCGCGGGAGCAGCTCCGGCAACGAGATGGAAGTCGGTGAGGATCAGGACCTGACGCGACGATGCATTCGGCGATCTCTGCGCGACGAGCGAGATCTCTCTAGCCTCATCAATTGATATTGCTGCGCCCTGTCTTTCAAAGACAGTGATGTCGGGATGCATACCAAGTGATGCATCCCGACATGATGCGCAACTCCCGCAACCGCCGAATGGGCAGACCAGCGCTGAGGCAAAGGCCTTTGCTGAGGCGAGCTTTCCTGTTCCCGCAGGACCAACAAAAAGATAAGCGTGGACACTTCTCGCGATCGATGACTGCAATATCTCTCGCGCGAACCGCTGACCGACCATCCCGTTGAGTACTGAAGCCGCCTCGACTGGGTTCGTCAATTCCATCATCGGGAAAACATCTCTGAGCCAAAACGCGCGGTGATCAACTCGCGGATCGATAACGCTACCTCGTCGACTGACCGAGAGCCATCGATGATCTCCCAACGCTCCGGATCTGCATTTGCGACTGCACGAAACCCCTCGAATACCCGAATGTGGAATTCCTCGCCCGCTGCCTCGATGCGATCCGGAACTACTCCCCTGCGTTCCAAAGAAAGTGCAAAGGGAAGATCGAGCAGAACTGTTACATCGGCCTGCAGGCCATGTGTCGCAATCTCGCTCGCAACGATGACATCTTCAATTGGAAGTCCCCGGCCATATCCTTGATAGGCAATCGTCGAACCAGAGAAACGATCACAGATGACGTGCTTTCCTGATCGCAACATCGGGATAATGAGTTCGTCGACGTGTTGTGCGCGTGCTGCCGCGAGCAAGAGCAACTCTGCACGGGGACGAAGTTCTTGCTCGCCGACTTGGAGAAGAAGGTCGCGGACCTTTTCGCCGAGCACAGTCCCGCCCGGTTCACGCGTAAGGTACGCGCCGATGGCACTCGCGAGAAGCGACGCCTGCGTTGACTTACCGCAGCCCTCGCCGCCCTCAAAAACTATGAATCGACCATTACCTGACATTGTGAAAAAGACTAGGCCCTCGGCGCCCGTTCAATCTCATCGTGCGAACGACGTCACGCCTCTTCTGCGATCTGGGGTGCCTCGACGATAGATACACCGCGCGTCTTCACAGCCTTTTTTGCGGGAGCATTTTTTGTCAGCGCCCTCTCCGCGGTTGTCTTTTTCGCGCCGGCTTTCTTCGCCAGCGCCTTTTTGGAAGCAGCTTTCTTGGCCGGGCTCTTCTTCGCGGCTGTCTTCTTGGCGGCTGTCTTCTTGGCAGCGGTCTTCTTTTCTCCGGCACGACCTCGACCGCGTTTCGCAGGCGGTGGTCCAGCGGCACGCTTTTCCGCAAGCAGTTCAGCTGCCCGGGCAAGCGTCAGGCCCTCGGGGTCATCTCCTCTGCGCAACGAGGCATTATAGGTTCCGTCGGTCACATACGGGCCAAACCGACCCTGGCGAAGCGTGATCGGGAGATTGACATCCGGGTCGATGCCGATCTCCTTTGCCGGAGCCGCGGCCGCGCGGCCAAAGCGGCGCTGCTTTGGCTGGGCAAAGATCGCAAGTGCCTCGTCGACGGCGATCGAGAACAGCTGCTCTTCCGAATCCAGTGTGCGCGAGTCCGTACCGAGCTGGATGTAAGGACCGTATCGTCCGTTTCTCGCGACGATCTCTTCGCCACTCGCGGGATCCTTTCCGACCGTGCGCGGCAACTGCAGCAATTTGAGGGCGTCTTCAAGCGTGAGCGTCTCGACCGACATCGATTTAAACAGCGACGCGGTGCGCGGCTTCTCTTTTCCAACTGGTTCGCCGGCCTGAACGTAGGGCCCAAAACGACCATTTTTCGCAACGATCATCTCGTCGGTAGCGGGATCAATCCCAAGCTCTCGATCACCCGAGGGTGCGTTCAACAACTCAAGCGCGCGCTCGATCGTCAACTCATCCGGTGCGAGATCTTCGGGGATCGGAGCGCGGTCCTCGCCGCGTTCAAGATACGGACCGAATCTCCCTACGCGGACCGTGATCAGTCGACCCTCGGGATCAATACCAAGCGGCAGGGTGTTCACTCCGCGCGCGTCGATGCTCTCGAGGTTGTCAAGCACCACCGACTTGAGCCCCTTGGTCATCGTGGCTGGCGTCGAAGTCGTTGGTTCTGCACCTTGGGTCCGCGCCTTCGTATCACCAAAATAGAAATGCTGCAGCCACGGAACCGACTCCTGGGTGCCCGCCGCGATCTCGTCGAGATCGTCTTCCATAGAGGCGGTAAACCCGTAATCGATCAGCGTCGAGAAGTTGTCCTCAAGCAGTCCGACAACGGCGAAGGCGACATAGGTCGGAATCAAGGCACTCTGTTTTTTCCACACGTATCCACGGTCTTGAATCGTCTGCATGATCGAGGCATACGTT
>DATLTI010000078.1:0-3342 GCA_035533675.1 Acidimicrobiales bacterium
GTCACTGACTCAGCTGCGACTCTCGCCCTCCTATGGTGCACTTCGCGCAAAGCTCAACCATCTCGTCGGTGATCTTCCGGGCGTCGGACCACTCGCTGGCCAGACGCTTAAGAGCCTGACTTCGGCGGTACGTGAACTTGTTGAGCCTCATGTTTTTTTCGAGGCACTCGGGATTCGCTACACCGGTCCGATCGATGGACACGACATCGAACAGGTCGAGCGTGCGCTCCGTCTTGCCTCTGCGTGGGAGGGTCCGATGGTGCTCCACCTCCTGACGCGAAAGGGCAAGGGCTACGGCCCAGCCGAAGAGGACGAGGTTCAGTGCCTTCATGACCTCAAGGCTCAGCCGTCCGTTGCCGCGCCAGGGGCATCTACGGACCGGGGAGCAATGACGGTGGGCCCGGTAAGCCGGGACAAGAGCTACACCGAGGCCTTTTCCCATGCGGTCATCGCTGCGGCGCAACGAGACTCACGCGTCGTCGCGATTACTGCTGCGATGCCGGGCCCGACGGGACTTCTTGCTTTCGAGGCGAAGTTTCCCGATCGCTTCATAGATGTCGGTATCGCTGAACAGCATGCAATGACCTCTGCAGCAGGCATGGCCCTATCGGGACTCCGACCGGTTGTCGCGATCTATTCGACCTTCTTGTCCCGCGCGTTTGATCAGGCGAATCTTGACGTTGGACTGCATCAGGCACCCGTGGTGATCTGTGCAGACCGTTCAGGAGTCACCGGTGATGATGGTCCAAGTCATCACGGCCTGCTCGACATGGTGCTCGGCCTTTCGGTCTCGGGGATGCAGGTCTTTGCACCCTCTGAACCTTCAGAGATCGAGACGATGTTGACGACTGCGCTCGAGGCCGAGGTGCCATCACTGATTCGTTATCCAAAGACTCCCGGGCCACTTCACCTTGGAGCGCCGGGCGAGGGATATTGCTCTCGCGTGTTGGTCGACGGAGACGACGAGGTTGTGTTGATTGGCATCGGCAAGATGGCACACGCCGCGATGGAAGCAGCAGAGCTGTTGCGCCAAGACGGTCATCGCGTCACTGTTATTGATCCTCGCGTCATCCGGCCAATTGATGAGGCGCTCGTTGTGCGCTCTTCAAAGGCGACGCTTGTCGTGACCGTCGAAGATGGATTTGCCCATGGCGGGGCGGGACAGTTCATCAGGGGATCGGTTGAAAAGCGCTGTGACGATGAAGGTATCGAGCGACCGTTCTTCTCGGTGCTCGGTCTCGAGACGCGCTACATCGCCCAGGCGAGTCCGGCGACGATTCTCAAGAACGCGGGCCTTGATGGCGAAGGTATCGCTGCCTCGACGAAGCAGGCGCTCACGCGATGCGCAGATACTGCCGCGTTTCCCTCTTTCGGACAAAAACTCGCACGATGACCCAGTCGGGCGATCTCACCGAGAACGCTCCTCCCGGATTTACATCGGACGAGGTGATGCAAAAGGCCAATCTCGAGAACTTCGCCGTTGCCTCGCGCCTCATTCCTCGTCGCTATCGCGAGCATCTGCTTGCCATGTACGGATTCGCCCGTTTCGTTGATGACATCGGCGACCTCTCAAGCGGTGATCGCACCGCGCAGCTCAACTGGGCACAGTTAGAGATTGGCCGTGCCTTTGATGGCCAAGGAATCCATCCAATCTTTGTCAGAGCCGCGACAAGCGCGAGAGCGCTCAAGATGGGTATCGATCCCTTTCTCGATCTCATTCAGGCAAACCGCCAGGACCAGGTCATCAGGCGGTATCTGAGCTATTTGGACCTTGAGCAGTACTGCTCGCTGTCTGCGAACCCGGTTGGACAGATGGTGCTCGCAATTTTTGGTGCCACAGGTGACGAGCGATCGAAGCGGTCCGACGAGGCCTGTACGGCGTTGCAGATCATTGAACATCTCCAAGATGTACGAGAAGACGCTGAACACGACCGGATCTATCTTCCAAAAGAGGACCTTGATCGATTCAACGTCACTGAGGCCGACCTGACAAAGTCGACCTCTTCACCGGTTCTTTGCCAACTGATTGCATTCGAGTCAGCGCGCGCCCGGACACTGCTTGACGCGTCACTTGATCTCGTGCGGCTCCTGCATGGATGGGCGCGTATTGCCGTTTCGGGATTCATTGGCGGGGGACTTGCCCAGCTCGATGCACTGTCAGCTGCGAACTTCGACGTTCTCTCCCGACCGGTCAAGGCCACAAAGTCTTCAATGATGAAAAAGACGGTCCGTGTGTATTTTTCAGCGCTTCGCGGGAAACGCCCGGCTCATCGCGACGATCTTGGGACGAGCCGATGAGTTCAGTCGCCGAGGCGTATCGCACGTGTGAAGAGATCACCAAGGTCGAGGCGAGAAACTTTTCCTATGGAATCCGCCTGCTCCCTCGACAAAAGCGAGCGGCGATGTCTGCGCTGTACGCGTTTGCAAGAAGGGTCGACGACATCGGAGACGGTGATCTTGGCGCAGAGGAAAAGCGCGTACAACTCGCGAACGTTCGAGCCGAGATCGATGCAACTGCAGCTGGCAATCCACCAGAGGGTGATCCCGTTCTGTTGGCACTCGGCGATGCGATGCGCAACTTTCCGATCTCGGTTGATGAACTCGGAGAGATCATCTCCGGATGCGAGCTCGATGGCGAGAAAAAGCGCTGGGAGACCTTCGCGGATCTCGAGCGTTATTGCACCCTGGTTGCGGGCTCAGTCGGTCGTCTGTCACTTTCGATTTTTGGCACCAACCAGCCGACGCGCGGCGCGCAACTCGCGAATCGTCTCGGTATCGGTCTGCAGATCACGAACATTCTGCGCGACGTTGTTGAAGACCGCGAGACGATGGGCCGTGTCTATCTTCCCCAAGAGGATCTTCGACAGTTTGGTTGTGCCGAGGACGCGACGGGTCCGATCGATGGGCTCGTTGAACTTGTTGGGCTCGAGATTTCGCGAGCCAAGCAGGCCTATGACGAAGGTCTCGAGCTTCTTGATTTTCTTGACTACCGGTCGCGTGCATGCGTTGGCGCGATGGCAGGGATCTATTCCAAATTGCTTTGGCGCATCGAAGAGAATCCGAGAGCGATCTTTTCTTCGCGGGTCTCGCTTTCAACGGGTGAGAAGATGCGAGTTGCGCTTCGCGCATTGAGTGGAGCCAAGTTATGACGCGGCCTCACGTCGTCGTCGTCGGTGCAGGACTCGCGGGACTCAGCGCTGCAATCGGAGCAGTCGATCGAGGCATGCACGTCACGCTTTTGGAGGGCCGCCCGCGCCTTGGCGGAGCGACCTGGTCATTCGAACGCAAGGGTCTGATGTTCGACAACGGTCAGCATGTTTATCTCGCATGTTGCACCGCGTA
>DATLTI010000079.1:0-1610 GCA_035533675.1 Acidimicrobiales bacterium
CGAAGTGGCAACGCACGCAGACGATCGAAACAGTCCAGCCATTCAGTCACCCAGGGCCAGTGTGTCGGCAGGTGAAGTTGTGCGCGACGCGACCTCGTGGTGAGACGTCCGGGCACCGAGATGAACTTGCGGCGGATGGTCTTTGTCACCACAGGACCGGTGATCGAAAGACCGAGAGAGGCAACCCAGCGAACCATGTTGTGCGCGATGCTTGCGAACACCACCCAGGCCGCGTTGGCATTGAACTCCCCAGAGGGACAGTGTGTGAGTCCCGCTCCCTCTTTGAGATCCCGTATCGCGAGCTCGACAACCGCGTGGCCACGGTGATCCGCGTCGAGAAAGACAGCTGTTCCCTCCCGGTCGGTGATGAACGCGTGGTATCGCCAGGAGGGAAACAGCTCTGCTTGTTTGCCGACAAGCCTCGTGCGGCGAACGACAAGACGATGCCCGTCGCCATAGGGACATTCGCCCACTTCGGCTTTGCCACCGAGGGTGTAGTCGATCGGCGTCCAGCTCTCCTCACCAATTGCCTCGATGGCAGCTATCACCGCGTGATCCTGACGCACGGTGATCGAATAGGCAACGTGGTGGTCCCGACAGGCCTTGACGACGTGTTTTGAGTAGAACCCAGAGTCGGCCCGCAGCGTCAAGGGACCAGATGCGCCAGACCTGCGCACCCGTCCGATCACCTCGCGCACAAAACGCTGTGCGCCTCTCCCGGTGTGGGCTGAGCCCTTGCGGTGACGGATATGGCACACCTCACCGGTGTCGGCCCGGGTCGCGACGAGTGGGTGTTGACCAAGCACCTTGGTGTAGCCATAAGCCGATCCCTGTTTCTGTTTGCCATACACCTCACACACGGTCGAATCGATGTCGATCGTCATCGGAGTGTCTCTTGGTCCGGCACCAAATGACCAAGCCCGGCGAAGCAGTGCCTCGCTCAACTTATCAAGCTGTCGGATGTGACCGAAGGTGAATGCACGAAGAAACGTGCCGAGTGTCGACGGTGCCATCACGCAATGTCCAAGGACGCGTCCCGTCGCCCCCGAACGCAACACGTCACAGTCGTCGATGCACTCGGCTCCAGCAACCATCGCATGGACGAGCGTCAGCACCTTGCGCCCGGGAGTCGCGTGACCGGGCACACCACCGAGATCGATCAGCTGATTGGCGAGTTCATAGGTGCCGAGCTTTGTTGACAGGGTGGCCATGAGGGCAAGACCGGCACCTGCGACCGCTCGATCATCGTCAAAGACCGCGCTGAGCCGTGCTGGATTGTATGATTGGGTCTGCACCGGAATGATGCCTTTCTGCTGTTGGTTGATGTTTGCTTTCTCGAGTTACATCTTCCCAACACAGGGGGCATTTTCCGCGTATGGTCGCAATGAAAAGTGACGCGCTACCGGAGTATTTCGGTGGTTCCAGGCTAAAAGGAGACGGTCCGTGGCCTCACACTCTTTCGTTACGTTCAAGTCCGCTTCCTACGATTCCTTGCACAGTCCGCCGAAATAGCAATGTCTCCGCCGCGCTAATTGTCTGGACAGAATGGCCGTTCCCCCGGCCACCTTTCGATAATCCTCCGCATACGATGATCGAAATTTGCTCGAAGG
>DATLTI010000080.1:0-6478 GCA_035533675.1 Acidimicrobiales bacterium
GCGCTCTATCGGCCAGGTCCCATGGCGACCAACATGCATCGCGATTACGCGGACCGAAAGAACAGCCGCAGGCCCGTTACCTATCTGCACCCAGATCTCGAACCGATCCTTGCTGACACCTATGGGTTGATGATCTACCAAGAATCGGTGATGCGGGTTGCGCAGAAGTTTGCCGGCTACACCCTTGCCGAGGCAGATGAACTGCGTAAGGCATGTGGCAAAAAACTTCCGGCGCTGATTGCAAAAGAACGAGAGCGTTTCATCTCGGGATGCGCCGAAGCGGGATATGGCGCGAAACTTGGCAAGGAACTGTTCGACATCATCGAGCCCTTTGCCGACTATGCGTTCAACAAATCCCATTCCTACGGGTACGGCCTTGTCGCGTACCAGACGGCCTGGCTGAAGGCGAACTATCCGGTTGAGTATCTCGCCGCTTTGATGTCTTCGGTCAAAGACGACAAGGACAAGATGGCGGTCTATCTGTCTGAGTGTCGCAATATCGGCATCGAAGTCGTCGTTCCAGATGTCAACACGTCGCTGGTGAACTTCGCGCCGAGGCCTAATCCAGATGGTTCTCCCGCAACCGCAATTGTCTTTGGACTCTCAGCGGTGCGAAACGTCGGAGAGGGACTGGTCTCTCTGATCGTTGAGGAACGCACCACCAACGGTCCGTTCACCGATTTTCATGATTTTTGCTGTCGCGTCGATCCCAGTGTGCTCAACAAGCGTTCCATCGAATCGATGATCAAGGCCGGAGCTTTTGACTCACTTGGGCATCAGCGAAAGGGCCTCTGTCTGGTCTTTGAAGAGGTCATCGACCATGTGCTCACCCTGAGACGTGATTTCGACCAGGGCGTTTCAACGCTCTTTTCTTTGCTTGGTGAATCAGGCGGCACCTCTGGAGGCGGAAACTTCAACGAGGCGCGGCGCGAGGTTCCCGATTTTGAATTCGAGAAGTCCGAGCGCCTTGCACACGAAAAGGAGATGCTCGGTCTTTATATCAGTGACCATCCGCTGATGGGTCGAGAATTATCTTTGCGTCGTCACGTTGACCTTTCGATCCGCGAGCTGCTCGATCAGGGTGCGTTCGGGGGAGCTGGACAGGCTGAGTACAGCGCTTCTCGACGCATCGGTGGAGTGGTGACAAATCTCTCGCGTCGCTATACCAAACGTGGCGATCTCATGGCGACGTTCATCCTCGAGGACCTTGAGGCAGCGATCGAGGTGTTCGTTTTTCCAAAGACGATGACCGACTATGGCATGCGCCTCGAAGACGACGCGATCGTGACCGTCCGGGGGCGGCTCGATGTGCGAGATGAAGAATCGAAGTTCATCTGCATGGAGGTCACGAGGCCAGAACTGTCTGGTGAGGGGGAGACGCTGCCAATTGAGGTTGCAGTGCCCGTCACCTCGCTGACCGAAAGGCTCGTCACCCAGCTCAAAGAACTGGTCATCGACCACCCGGGGGCCTGTCCGCTGCATCTCCGGCTCGGCGAGAAGGTGATCAGGCTCCCCGCAGAGTTCAATGTCGATGCCGGTGGCGGGTTTGTGGGTGCCTGCAAAGAGCTGTTTGGCCCCCAATCGGTGAGTGCCTAGCCTGGGCTTTACGTATTCCCAGCTCAGGGCGGTTACTTAGGGGTCCGAATTCTCCAATAGAATAGATGCCACGCAGCATTGGTCGGGTCGATTATGCCGTGCCCATATCTTGGGCCACGGATCGCCCCGACCTCTCGGGTCAACGCACGGATCGTGCGCTTGACCTGAGCAACTTGGCTAGGAAGGGAATTTGGTCGCGATGGACTCCAAAACGATTGATTGCGCGAATCTCTCCGATTCAGACATGGAGAAGATGGCAGATCTTTGTGCTGAGCAGGGGAATGGCTTTGAGATTGGATTCCTCTCCAAGGAAAAGGAGTCAAAGACCTGGGTCTTGGTCACGCGCGCCTATGAGGGCGACAAGTTGCGTGGCTTTGCTTGGACGACGCTCAAGCGCGTCGGGGGGACTCCAAGCATGTTGATCGGTCTTGCCGCATTTGTACAGACAAACGCTGCAGAGCAGGCACTCAAGGCTGTCATGCGCGAGCTCTACCACCGCGCCGTACTTGCCTTCCCCGATGAGGATGTTCTCGTCGGCACACGTATCAAGGACGCTGGAGCGTACCGGGCATTTAGGGGACTCTCGGAGATCGTTCCCTTCCCTGAGCGCAAGACCTCTGGTGAGGAGCGCGCGTGGGGTCGCCGTCTTGCCAAGGAGTTTCAGGCGGACGGTCGTCTTGATGACCGCACCTTCATCCTGAAAGGCGAGAGCGAGCCGATTCCATTCCTTGACTTCTCGCCGCGCAAGCCCGTCGTCCAGCCCGAAGAGATTGGCGGTCAGTTCAAGGGTGTGAACGCAAAGCGCAATGACTCGCTCGTCGTGTTTGGCTGGGCTATGGCCGAGGAGCTCGCAGGAGCAAAGCTTCCCAAGTAGTTCAACCTCATTGGGGTCTGTCTATCTTCAATCGAGCTAGTGCCGCGACCGGAAACGTTTTGCGCTGTGTGACAGTTGCCGGCTGAACAGCCGAAGAGCGCACGGACCGCCGGTTCGGTGTGCAATTGCTGGTCATCGAACGCGCGGAGATTGTGCCATTCTGGCGCGTCAGGCCGGATGATGTCTTTCGCACTCACAGTCGCCCTCAATGTCAAGCGTCCGGGAGTTCACAGGTGCAGCTCTTCGCAGCAGACTCCTAAGTAGTGACATCGTGTGCTTCGCCTGCAGCGTCGAAGCGCACGCGCCGGGCAACTACGTCTTGCGCAAGTTCGGTGAGCAGGCGATCCTTCGCGAAGGCATGGGCCTTCAATCGGATTAGGGATGCGTCGACGCTCAGTCCGAGCTGGGCCGAAGCTATCCCGACTGCTTGGTAGACAACGTTTTGGGGCGTCATCACGGCCTCGAGCTGAGCGACTAGCTCGCCGAGCGGCGTTTTGGCCTGCATCTTGAGCACAGCCTGGGAGACGACGTCCGCCATGATGAGCGCGTCGGCATGCTGATCATCGCTCAGGGCGCCGGAGTGGTCACGGTAGAGATCGAGCGTACCTATACAGACAGCACCTACCCGAAGCGGGAACGCGAAGAGCGCCCGCACACCTGCTTTGAAGACGGGAGGGGTGAGGCCGAGCCACCGCGAGGTCGCACCAGCGAGATCAGGTTCAGCGATGGGTACCTCAAGGTTGTAGGCATCGATGCACGGTCCTTCGCTAAGCATGAACTGCAACTCCTCGATGAACGAACTCACTGCGTCTGTCATACCGAGCGATCCACGTGTGACGTTTCCGGATCTGAGCATGATGCCCGCGCCGCTCGTCGCGGTCACGTCCATGCAGACATTGCAGAGCCGACCTGGGGACGAATCATCGCTCTCCGCGATTCGACTCAGGATGCGCAGACGACGGTCGCTCGTCACAGCAGCCTCCTCGCCTGGCGCGTCGATCAAAGAAGGGCTCCCGGTTCACGGCATGCGCTCTCTCTGATTGTGTCGCTGCGCGTGTTTATCGCACATTGGTTCGCGTCGCAACCCCCCATTGCCGGGCATTGACCGACGCGTGGTAGCCAGGCCCTACCATGGACATTCGTTCCTCAGGAGGTAATACGGGGTGGAAGCTGGTGGGAGAGGGGGTGACCTATTGGATACAGAAGATCCTGACCGGCTAGGCGAAGAAGATGCCGTCGTCGAAGCTATCGATGATGTTTCCATCGCCGTCGAGGAGAACGTCAGCGACCAAGAGGACCTACTCTCCGAGTTGAGCCGAATACGCCGCGACCGGGTTGCGGGCGTACCATTGCAGGAAACAATCGATAGAGCAGGCCAGCCTCGGGCCCTCGTACTCTTGAACCGCGTCACTAAGCGGTTCACCGTCGGAAGTGCACGTTTGCGACGCGCTCTTGTGACCTCCCTGGTGCAAGAAGGGGAGAGCGTGAATTCGGTTGCGAAGCGTTTCGAAGTTACGCATCAGCGCATCTCGTCGATTCTTCGACGAGATAAAGACTCATAGTGCACGACTTTGTACCGAGTGAGTGTTCGGACGAGGTGAAGCTCGCCGTGCTGAAGCTCTAAGGGAGCTCGCGAGACGGACCTGCATTGACATGGTGCGACCGAGCACAGCATAAGAGTCGCAAGTTGGGTTGCTCTAACCAGCCGCCCGCGGCGCGCTGACAACAGAACGTGAGCACCGAACACCGTGTTGACCGGAGACGCGAGGCACCCGTATCGACGGATCGGTAACCGGTTCCGACGCCGTCGGGACCGGGCAATTGTTGCCGGTCGCGGTTCTAGTCCCCGAGCAGGCTGATAACAACCTTTTCGACGTATCGGTCTTTGACGCGGGCGTACCCAAACAACGCGAAACCGATCTTGAACCCGAGTGCGCGTTTCAGATCCTCCTTTTGTAGTGACTGACCTTGGTGAGCGCGCACGATCGCGCAGAGGTGCGGATCGCGCACCACAATGCTCTGCTCGAGGCCTCCCCAGACAAAGGTCAACAGAGTCCTTCCCGAACCTTCCGCGTAGATGCGACAGCTCTTTGGACCAAGCGCGATCAGCATCATTGAAGGATTGGATGAACTGAGATCGGCATAGGAGAGCGAGCGCGCCCGCGAGCCGAGTATGAGCGATCCGGGATGTTCACCAAAAAGAACCTGTGAGCAAAGACGTCGCAGCCCGCGTCGTGTGACGCTGCCGATCCGTGTCATTGGCTCATCGGCCCAGAGTGCTTCGGGCCGGCCAGCATCGATTGGCTCTTGTTGTCCAACGACGAGGCGGTAGACACCTCCAAGACGATGCCGGCGAATTTCATTTTCGCGATCAGATACATCGTCGTGATCGGATTGCTGCCCGTGTTCTCGAGTCTCAACGCGTACGAATGCCCGTGAGGCGAGGTCGACCCCGTAGAGTTCGCCGGCATCGAAGCCCAGGGCCACGATGTCAAGGGTGTTTCCTGTGGTCGCGTCGATCTTTGTTCCAGGGACAAACTGGCTCGATACTTTGAGCCGAGTGTTCTTTTCTTTTTTCGTAGTCTTTGCCATTAGTTGACCAGTGCACGCTGAATCTGAGCGTTGAGCTCCTCGAGAGTCTCAGCAGGTACCTGACAGGTTCCATTTCGACAGACGTACGCGCGAGCGTCACCGCGGCCCTTCCAGAGCGGGCTCGATGTTGGCTCGCCCCACGTGAGCACCGATTCTGGGAGATAGCGCCTCTGTACTGCTTTGACCAGCTGTTCGAGCCCTGGCCCGATAACGATCTCCATCGCACCATGGTCAAGGATGCATGCCGCGACGACGAGATGAGAGAAGGCAATGGGAGAGGCCATGAGTCCGGCAGTCGCGGCGCGAAGCGTCCCGCTGGCAATTTCGGTGAACTGTTCGCTGCCGATCAGCGCGCCGAGGCGCAACAGGGCACTCGTGGCAATCGACCCAGCAGCTGGGGTCACTCCATCGTAGGAATCCCTGGGACGGACAATCAGACCCGTAGCGTCTCGGCCCGTGAGATACCAACTACCGTCAGCTGCACGAAACAGGTCAATGAGATCTCCAGCCAGTTCGGTTGCGGTGTCGAGATAGTGCGAGCCTCCGGTAAGTTCACTGAGCCGGGTGAAAAGGTCGATACACCACCCATAGTCGCTCGACATCGCGAGATGCTGGGCTCTTCCATCTTTGTAGGTGCGCAGAAGACGCCCATCAGACCGGCGCAATCTCGCGACGATGAAGTCTCCGATCTCTATCGCCGCCTGTCGCCAGATTGCATTCTGGGTCGCGCCAGCTGCCTCGCAGAGCATCGAAGCGAACATCGCATTCCATTCGGTGATGACCTTGTCATCAAGATTTGGTCGGATCCTCTTTAAGCGGAATTCGAAGAGCCTATGAGCGGCCTGTTCGACCGCTGCCGGGCGGATGAGGTCCCCGGCTGATGGGCGATAGAGAATCGAGCGTCCGTGTTCAAAATTTGCATGGGTCATCTCGCCGTACCAGGAGAAGATCGCAGTAGCGTCCTCGCTGCTTAGCACCGCGAGGATCTCGTCTCTCGTCCAGGTGTAGAAAAGCCCCTCCTCGCCCTCCGAATCGGCATCCTCCGCGGAGTTGACGCCTCCGTCGCTATCGCGAAGGTCACGAAGCACGTATTCGATCGTCTCAGACACCACCTGAAGCCAGCGCTCATCGCCGGCGCGTTGGTAGGCATGCAGGTAGAGCCGCGCGAGCGTCGCCTGGTCATAAAGCATCTTTTCAAAGTGCGGTACGAGCCACTGTCGATCGACGCTGTAGCGCGCAAAACCTCCCCCGAGATGGTCATAGATCCCGCCAGACGCCATGGCCGCAAGACTCTTCTCGACCATTGGAAACGCGCGGTCGTCGCCGAGTTGGTCGGCAACGAGGAGCAGCTCGAGCATCGGTCCCTGGGGAAACTTGGGGGCGTCTCCGACGCCGCCAAAGTCAGGATCAAACATT
>DATLTI010000081.1:0-2387 GCA_035533675.1 Acidimicrobiales bacterium
GCTTGGCACCCCTGCCAACCCACCAAAACCCTCACGGGCAGGACCTGGCCGACCAAAGGGGACGAAGAGACCCCCGAGAACGCGATATCCAGTGATCAAAAAAGCAGCGTGACTTCGCGACGGACGTTTAATTGCAAGCTAAGTAAATCCGCAACATCAGGCTGACGTTGTCCTGCGGTCATCGGTCGATTGACCATCTGGACTCTATGAATTCCGCCCCATTTGCACACAGGAGGTCCTTGTCTTGTCGGAGCCTTCGTCGCTCGCGTCACCGAGAGAGTCCAAGCTTGGGTTCACCGCAAACGCGGATAATTGCATATATTCGGGTCCTACCAAGGTCTCCAATATCGTGCTCGATATCGCTTAGGGCTGGAGCTTGTTGATTGGTTTGATGGCCTTAGACACCTCAAAATTCAGTAGATCTAACTGCCATTTCTACAAAATGTGCTGCTAAATGCGTAGAGTGCACACTATGAATATCGTCGTCTCCAATGTCAAGGGTGGTGTCGGTAAATCGACCACTGCCGTGTACCTATCGGCTGCTGCTGTGGCAAAGGGATACGACCCGGTACTGCTCATCGATGCGGACCGACAGGCTTCCTCGGCTGAGTGGCTCGAGGAACGCCCCATCGAGGGCGTGACGATTGTTGAGGCTCCCTCGGAGCGAACAGTGGGCCGTGCGATGACCCGTCACGATGGTCTTGGGATCGTCGACACTCCACCTGGAGATGAACGAATCGTGCAGGCCGCACTTGCGTTGGCCGACGCCGTCGTCATTCCGACCCGAGCGGGAGGCGTCGAGATCACCCGGGTCCTCGCGACGCTTGACTTAATCGGCACCAAGACGCCACACGGAATTGTCATCTGCGCGGCTCGACTCGGCACCAACGATCTCGAGGAGACGATCGCGTGGTGGAGCGAACAGAACGTGCCTATCTGGGGGGTGATACCAGAACGCGTTGGTATTGCAACCGGGCCCGAGGCCCGTCTCCTTCGGGAGGGCTTGGAGCAATATGACGTCATTCTCCGTCGCGCAATTCGTGCGAAAAAATAGTCGATCGTCGAATCGTCGGTCGCTGCAGAGCGCGAGACAATCTTCGAACTCGCCGACACCGTCGCGAACGCTCGATGCCGTGTCGTACAATCGCTTCGTTATGAGAAACGCTGTAGCTGAGAGCGCCCGCGATGGCAACGCTAAGCGACTTCCCCAGCACGTGGGCATCATTCCCGACGGCAATCGACGTTGGGCTCAAGGTCAAGGTCTCGAAAAACAGGACGGTTATCGCTTCGGACTGCAGCCGGGTCTGGAGTTGTACAGCGAGTGCCTGGCGTTAGGTATCCCAGAAATCACCTTCTACGGATTCACCATCGACAATACGAAACGTCCTGCTGTGCAGATTGAAGCCTTTCGCAACGCGTGCGTCGAAGCCGTGGCCGAGTTGGAAAAAAGGGACGCGGATCTGCTTGTGGTGGGCAACACCCAGTCGGCGCTCTTTCCCAAAGAACTCATGCGCTATGCGCATCGGACCCGAATCGGCGAGGGTCGCATCAAAGTGAACTTCCTCGTGAACTACGGCTGGAGCTGGGATCTGAACCACTCGCTCAAGAACGGCGACGCGAGTAAGCGAGGCAACGTCGCCGACGGCATCGCGTCCGCCGATATCTCGAGGATCGATCTCATCGTGCGCTGGGGCGGCGGTCGGCGACTCAGTGGCTTCTTGCCCATCCAGTCGATCTACGCCGACTTTTACGTGGTTGACGAACTGTGGCCGGACTTTTCACTTGACCAGTTCCACGAAGCACTGGCGTGGTACCAAGAGCAAGACATCACGCTTGGTGGTTAGAGAGTGGGACGCGCACGGCTGATCTTCCCGGCGCTGGACTGGTCAATGTCGGAGGGACATCTACTCGTTTCGGTCGTCGGGTGAAAGAGTAAATCGGTCTCGGTCTCTCGGCTAAACCTTGATCCACCGCGGAACCGGAGTAGTCGGTCGATTCTGATCCCAGATCGAGGGTCCGTCTCACCATTTGCAGCGTCACTCTCGCTCGACCGATGTGCGAGCGTGTCGAGTCACAATTTCGGCCAAGTGGAATACTCAGTTAGTCCAGCACCTCGCCACTGGGTGTCAACTCGCATAGAAGACGGCCGCACTTGGTTGATGTATGAGCGTGAGTTCGCGTCGGACCGCCGACGCCTCAAGCATCCCAAGTTTCGAGCCCCCATCGGTTGGTACGAGAACCGACATCTCGGTCCTCCGACGCGAACCCCCACGTGGCAACCCCTGCGACACCCAGCTACGTGGGTTCAACCACGCCGGGAGCGACAGAACGTCTCATCTGTTGCTCCGCGCGGGTAGTGACCCGGCCGCTCCAAGGGAGTACCGATC
>DATLTI010000082.1:0-4802 GCA_035533675.1 Acidimicrobiales bacterium
TGTTACGAGGCGATTCCTGTGCTGAGCGGCAGATACTTCCGCAACAGTGCAATGGTCTTTGCCTGAATGCCGTATTTGACGGCTGCCTGCTCCGACTTCGGGCTCTCATACCCAAGCTGAATCCGGGCATTCGTCATAGCGGTCTTGTAGAAGCCCCCGTTGACAGAGGCGTGGATCGCAGCCGAGAGCCAGTAGGTCTCTGCTTTGGTCAACCCTCCAGGAGCAAAGATGCCGGTTCCGGCGTCGAGCGCCGTCGCATCAGCAATCAACGCGGCTGCACCGGTCTTTGGCGGGTCTTTTTTGAGCAATGTGTACAGCGTCGGAACCGAAGGGTTCGCCTTCCACTTCTGATTCATGGAGAAGGAAAAGATCACCTTGCCCCCGCCCGAAGTCGCCCAAGTCGCGAATCCTCCACCCCAGGACTTCACGGTCGTCGGACCATCGCCGCGTTCGATCCCTGCGAGCTGGTCGGAGGCGTTCCCGTACGAGCTCAGGTCCGTCGATGGAATGTGATAGAGCGCAAAGAACAGTGGTCCAGGAACGTCACCGACGGATCCAAGTTCTTTGATCGGAGCCGTGTGGTCCTTGATGAGCGTATAGATGCTCTTAAGCGCAGCAGCCGCGGGCTGAGGTGCGCTATTCGATGCATAAAGCACCTCAGCACTTCCCTCACCGGGGTATCCACCCAACCACGTCACCCTTGCCGGGTTCACACTGTTGTTCGGAACTTTCTCCCAGAGGTTGGCAAGCGCGCCCTCGACGTCGACCGTTCCGATCACAAGTCCTGTTGGGACCGCTTTGTTGACGTAGTTCCACGCAAGCAGCTGCCCTCCACCTGGCATGTCGACCACGTCGACCTTTGCGTGAAGGAAGCTTCCAAGCCCTGGAGCTACAGCTCGTGCAAATAGGTCGTGATTTGATCCGGCTCCGCCGGATGAGACAAGGTCAATCGTCGCACCGACAAATGGATTGTTTGGCTTCTTCGTTGAATTTGAAGACGCGTTTGCCGCCTGCATTGCGACCGTTCCGACCCCGGTCAACATGACGACCGCGGCACCCGCCAGTTTCATGCTCAGTCTTGATTTCAATGAACTCCCCCTCATCCGACGTCCTCACAGGTTCAAATTCTTGACCCGCGTTCCCCTCCAGCTCCGATACTCAACCGCAATCAACGGCCCAAACACGTTCTCGGGCAGCGTCTCGCGCCGACATATCCAAAGGTGCCACATCGGGCTGTTCTCTCCCCAACTGGTCACCCGTATTTCGGAGATGTCAATCAAGTGTCATTTGCAAAAGTGAGCGTACTTGCACAATTTCTTGCATGTCAAGGATTTCACCTGATGAATTTTTCTTTCTGGTTACAAGAACGGGTTACAGAAAATCTCCAACACGCACGAATGACCAACCGCCGCGATGCTGAAATGTCGCGCGTGCCACGAGTCAAATGGGGCTTTGTTAGTTAACCGTCGCCAATCCGAAGACGTCTCATTCAGATCAGCGAGCGCAGTCGATCTCTTGAGTGACTCTTTACCGAAACGCTTTTTCTTTTAAGAAAAATAGCTTTGATCTGGGTTTTTCTTCTTAATTGAATACTTGCCATGAGATGTGCTCGGACTATCGCCAGGTTCACGAGGCTCATGAGCATCGCTGACAACGGATGGGGGAATTCGGAATCACCGCTCTTTCATCATGGTTGTTGCGCTCTTGACAAGGAGCGCTCGGAGAACTTCGCAGCCCTGACATCGCACCGCAGATTGCGCGCTGGGTCGTAAACGTCACGGCCCACGATGACGACCCACACTGCAAAACCCTGCAAAGAAATCCGATTGCCGTGCTCTGCAAATGTTAGAATTTGTTGCATGATCACAATGCGAGAGATTGCAGACGAGATTGGCTGCTCGATCGCGACGGTTTCACGCGCGCTCAACGGTGGAGCGCGGGTTGACGACTCGACAAGCAACGCAATAAAGGCAGTCGCCAAGCGCCTTGGCTACCAGAGCAAGCGAGCAATACACAAGCCCGAAGGCCACGGCGTCACACGGACGATCGGCCTATTAATTCCAACACTTGAGAAGTTCAATTACACCCTGAGCATGTCGCTTATGCAGAAAGTTCTCGCCCAGGCTGACTATCGACTCCTGTTGAGCTGCCACGGGGAGGATCCAGAGGCAGAGAAGATTCTCCTGCGAAGCCTGATTAACCATCCGGTCGACGCGATTGTCCATGTTCCTTCGGGGCCAGATGGGGCGGCGACGCTTCTCGGGCAGGAACTGCGCATTCCAATCGTGGAGTTCTATCGAAAATCGCAAGATCCAAATGTGGAAGCCGTGGTTGCCGATGACGAACTCGGTAGCTATGAACTCGTCCGCCACCTCGTGGAATACGGCCATCAAAGGATCGCACTCGTCGCAGATGACAAGAGCCACAGCTCGAGCATTTCAAGAGCCGAGGGTTTTACCAGGGCAATTTTAGAGTCACAACTCTCAGCCAGTGAGTGCCCGATGCTATTTCGCCCGGAACTCGAATTCACCCGAGCTCGCGACTGGGGTCAAAGAGCACTCGAGCAAATCCACGGCATGGATGCAGATATCCGGCCCACCGCTGTGCTTTGCACCAGCACCCACGTGGCACTCGGAGTAGTCGAGGGGTGTCGACACCTCGGCATCGATATCCCTGTCGAAATGTCGATCGTCGCCTTTTCAAGCGCGGAATGGCTCGATATCTGTGATCCTCCACTCACTCGCTATCAAAATCCCCTCAAAGAGATGGGGCTCATGGCCGCACAGCTACTGCTGAATAGGCTGGAACTTCCTCCCGCTACTGATCTTGCTCCAAGCAGCGTGCGATTTGCGGGAAAGCTGATGGTGCGAAATTCAGTTGCAGAGCCAAAAGGGGCACCAGTCCGTTCGTTACGTTGAATTTTTCCGCTTAAACAGGGCCTACTACTCACGCTCAAGCGCATCAGCCGTCAGGCCAATCGCGTTGATTCGAAAGATCCAGAAAATCTCAAAGCAACGGGCACAGCTGCCATAGCCGGTGGTGTAGCGGTAAATCCCGGGATGTAGCGTTAAATAGTATCAACTAGCATATTTCTACATGATGTGGCAAGAAAGTTGCATCGAAATCCGGAGACCACTGGAAATCTGGGACAATACGCGTTTAAAATGCCTAACAGCGGAATTTCAAAGAGTTTTTGCTTTTGCACGCCAGTGCGCATTCTACGAAACGGAGCAAAAGAACCATGAGTATCTTCACGGCGGATAAACGGATGCAGTTTTCGGTTGTTTGGTTTCGCAGAGTTCGTCGTGCTGTCGCGACTGCTACGGCCGCGGTCGTCGTCGCGGGAATGCTCGTCGGAACTGGTGCTCAGGTAGCAAGTGCTAGCACTGCGGGAACTCAGTATCTCATCGAGGGCATATCTGCCTCTGTCATCGTCGGAGACGGTGGCACCATTGACGCGACGCTGACAACGGTCAACGAATACATCGCAACCATGACTCCATCCGTTGCGGGACAGCTTGCCAAAGTTCCAGGCAGCATCGTGACACCTGACCAAACGGTATCGACGCAAAGTTGGGACTACCAAGCGGACTCTACGACACACGCGCCAAGCGCGGTGTACCCGACGGTTACCCAGGCAACCAGTCTGTGGAGCCAGGGCATCAATGGAAGTGGTGTTGGTGTTGCAGTACTCGACACGGGGATAAACGCGAGTCTGCCTGACCTCGCCGGTCGCGTGATTGATGGAGTCGACCTTTCTGGTGCGAGTACTCCAAGTCCTTACACCGATCAATACGGACACGGAACATTTATCGCGGGTCTTATCGCATCAAGCGGAGTGACCTCCAATGGTGCATACATGGGAGAGGCACCAGGTGCCAACCTCATTTCGATCAAGGTTGCTGGCGCGAACGGCATCACCTCGGAGGGCCAGGTCATCCAAGGTATCGAATGGGCGATCGCGCATCAGGCCGCTGACAACATCAGAGTGCTCAACCTTTCGATTGGCTTGATGCCTTCGGGACCTTCAGGAACTGACCCACTTGATCAGGCTGTCGAGCAGGCGTGGAACGCGGGCATCGTCGTCGTCGCCGCCGCTGGTAACTACGGCCCCGACAACCTGACCATCAGCGTTCCTGGAAACGATCCACTCGCGATCACTGTCGGTGCTTTGGACGACGGTGGACAGACAAATCCAGCGAACTACATGATTCCTAGTTTCACGAGCGTCGGACCGACGCTATACAACGGATGGCTGAAGCCAGACCTCATTGCCCCTGGACGTTCTGTCATCAGCCTTGCCGATCCTGGCTCGACGATCTACACCCAGAACCCCTCGGCGATTGATCCCATGGGTGGATTTACAGGTTCGGGAACATCGTTCTCTACCGCGATCGTCTCGGGAATTGTCGCAATGATGATTCAGGCACACCCAAGCTGGACGCCAGACAATGCTAAGAGCCAACTGATTGCTACTGCACTAACACCGCCTGTCAATTACCCACTCGTTGCAGGGCACGGAATAGCAAATGCACTTGGCGCCGTAATGGCCACGGGTGTTCCACAACTAAGCCAGGCATCAGCTGCAGCGGCTGAACAATCTCAGCCAACCGCAGACAATCCGATCCAAAAGGCGTGGGCGGTTTCCTCATGGAACGCTGATAACTGGTCAGGTGTCGCGTGGAACGGTGTCGCGTGGAACGGTGTCGCGTGGAACGGTGTCGCGTGGAACGGTGTCGCGTGGAACGGTGTCGCGTGGAACGGTGTCGCGTGGAACGGTGTCGCGTGGAACGGTGTCGCGT
>DATLTI010000083.1:0-2419 GCA_035533675.1 Acidimicrobiales bacterium
GCGCTGAATCGAGGCGATATTCGATTCCCCAAGAAAGACGCCGTCTCGAAACATCCCGAAGGCAAATCCCGTACCAAGGCCGCGTTCGCGCTCTCTTATTGCGCACCGCGCGGCAAAGGTCGGTCGATCCTCCATCGGATAGGGCGCTCGTGCCGGTCTTGGCTCCCATTTGATCAACCAGTCGCGACAGCGGTTACGCACCTCGCTCCAAGCGTTGAAGTCCTCAAGGCGCAGCGACCGCAGGACAATGCGTCGCCCGACGAGTACGGGATCGAGATCGTTCATTGAGAGAGAGCATCCATGAGCACTGCCACAATCGCGCCACAACGAAAGAAGTGCAACTCAGTTTCGAAAAGGGTCCGTTGGCACGCCCTCGCCCCCATCGTCACAGGTCCAGCGCCTACACTCGCATGCAGGCAAGACCACCTCTCAATGGAGACCTCTCGAAGAGGCCAAATGACCGACGCCAAGCACGCCGACGCACGCTCTGAGCACCAAGAGGCTGACGCGCCCGCCGATTCGCGCGAGTTGCGCAGAGAACGCGAACACGAGTTACTCGCCGAGATTGAACAGCTTAGAGCTGAGCAAAGCCGGCTGGCTGCCGGACTCATCTGGGCAACTGAGCAGCTCAGCCGACTTCTTGGCGCGCGAAGAGGAACAAACGGTTCGTCAACGAGCGACCAGCGTGAGGGCGATAGCCGTCCCTTGGACGATGAGCTAGCCGCGTTTCGCGAGCCCGGCGTCAATGACCCGTACCCACTCAGTGCGAGCGAGGACCGACGCGCGTACCATCGCTGGCTCCAAGAACGAAGACAGCCGGTCGTCGTCGGGGGACCCGAAGATGTCGCCCCAATGTCGCCAACCACCAAGGATCCAAAGAGCCGGGAACCGTTGATCAGCGTGCTCGTGCCGGTGTTCAAGACACCGATGTGGGCACTCGAGCGCAGTGTCGGATCGATACTTCGTCAGAGCTTTGCCGACTGGGAACTATGTATCTGTGACGACGCCTCTGATGATCAAGAGCTCAGCGACTTTCTTGCCCAGCTCGCCAGAAAGGACTCTCGGATCCGCGTCACGGGTCTTCGCGAGAACTCGGGAATCTCCGTCGCGACAAATGCCGCCCTCGAACTGTCCCGCGGGCGCTATATCGCCTTTCTCGATCACGACGATGAACTCACCAAAGACGCCCTCGCGTCGGTCGCTGCAACCATCACAACATCCCCAGAGGCTGATTTCATTTACTCGGACGAAGACAAGATCAATGCCAGCGGCGAACGCTTCGACCCGCTCTTCAAACCAGACTGGTCCCCGGACCTGCTCTTGAGTTTCGCCTATACCTGCCATTTCACCGTCGTCTCGCGCGCGCTGGTCCAACAAGTTGGAGGACTCCGGCGAGAATTTGATGGAAGCCAGGACTACGACCTGGCGCTGCGCGCGACAGAGCTCGCGCAAAAAATCGTGCACATTCCCGAAGTGCTCTATCACTGGCGCACCCTTCCTGGCTCGGCGGCGACCGACACCACCGCGTCGATCGCAAAGCCTTGGGCCTATGACGCGGGAACAAGAGCAATTGCTGATGCTCTTGAGCGTCGCAACGAACCGGGAGAGGTCACACAGGACCCTCTTTATCCCGGTCGCTATCACGTACGACGCGAGGTTCCCGGGCATCCGCGCGTCAGCATCATCATTCCGTTCCGCGACGAGCCGAAATTGCTTGCGACCTGTATCGAGACGATGCGACGCGACCCTGGCTATGACAACTTCGAGTTTGTTCTCATCGACAACAACTCCGAGCTCCCCGAGACACGAGCACTTCTCGACCGGCTTGTCGAAGACGAAGATGTCATTATTGCGAGGTACAACAAGCCGTTCAACTGGTCTGGTGTCAACAACTTTGGCGTGACCAAGGCAACCGGCGAGGTACTGCTTTTCTCAAACAACGATATTGAGGCTCATCATCCGGGGTGGCTGCACGCGATGCTCGGTCATGCCATGAGACCAGAGGTCGGCATCGTTGGGGCAAAGCTGCTCTATTCCGATGGGACTATTCAGCATGCCGGAGTCGTGATTGGACTCGGTGGTATTGCAGGACATATCCTGCGCGGGCTTCCTGGGGATCGGCCAGGATACAACTCAACGTCAATTTCGACACGCAACTGTTCAGTGGTAACTGGAGCGTGCCTGATGACAAGACGAGCGATCTTTGATCAAGTCGGCGGATTCGAAGAGGAACTCGCTGTAGCCTTCAATGACGTGGACTTCTGCCTCAAGGTCCGCGGGCAGGGTTATCTCGTGGTGTACACACCACTTGCGGAACTCATCCATCACGAGTCCCGGAGTCGTGGCCACACCGATGATCTCGTCGAACATGGTGTCATCGTCGCCCGATGGGCGAACGAGATCATCGCAGGTGATCCGT
>DATLTI010000084.1:0-1192 GCA_035533675.1 Acidimicrobiales bacterium
CGCGAGAGTGGGACTAGCTGTACACGGAGCTCGTGCTCCAAGTGTGTCCTGACGAAAGTCGGGAAACCGGCGAGACAGCTGACTCCCACCCCCGCAATTCACTCCGCCCGAAATGCGTCGGGTCTGGCGAGAACTCTTCCATTTGATCTCGGGTCCTACATTTCAACGAAGGAGAACATCGCAGATGAAGCGAATCTGGTGGACGTTAAAACAGCTCAAGCGAGAATCCCGTTACTTATTCGTCGCGGCGACATGTTTGTTGCTTGCCGCACCCACATTTGCTCAGGCGACCGGCACTTCGCCTTGGGAGAACGCGGTCAACGTCCTGGAGACAGCGTTCACCAGCACCATCGCGCGCGGATTGTCCCTCGTCGCGATTGTCGTTGCCGGACTGACGTTCGCCTTCGGCGAAGGCGGGTCGAAGCGCATCCTCGCCGGCGTGCTCTTTGGCGTCGGCATGGCCATCGCTGCCGTGAACTTCATGGCCTGGCTCTTCCCGTGAGGCAGAACTCAACAAACCACTCTTCTCAGGGGTGTCCAATGTCGAATGGCAGACGGATCAACATGGTTCATCGCTCGCTCTCACGGCCTCTCACCATCCTCGGGGCCGAGAGGAAACTCTTCTTCTTTGCGATGTGCGTGGGCGCGGGAACATTCAACCTGCTCGACAGTTTGCTGGGCGGAGTACTGATGTTCCTGTTGCTCTACTTCTTCGCGCGCTGGGCCACGAAAACCGACCCGCAGATTCTGCGATTCCTGCTCACTTCTCCGAAACTGCGCTCCCAGTACGACCCCTCAAAACTCAGCCCCATCTCGATCCGCAGGGTGAACCATGCTTAGGCTGAAGCGAATCTTCCAGAACTACGAGGAGACTGGATCGCTCAACGAACAGGTGAACCTCTACGGGTTCGCGGACGAACACGTATTCCTCACCAAGACAGGAGACCTCGGCATCATTCTCGAAGTGCGTGGGGTTGACTACGAGTGCCTCGACGACGGTTCGATTGACAGTTTGACGAAGCGGCTCGAATCCGCATTCAAGCTTTTCGACGAAAACTACCGCGTCTATCAGTACCTCTTCAAGCGAAACAACGAGACCATCCCTTACAAACTCTACGGCAATCCCGTCGTGGATACCGCCATCAAGAACCGCATCGCGTATCTTGCGACGAAGGCCGATACGCTCTTTTCT
>DATLTI010000085.1:0-5353 GCA_035533675.1 Acidimicrobiales bacterium
GCAATGATGAGCAGTGGCCGTGCGATGTGGAATACGCCTTTCCAACAAGTTCGCTGCGCAAATGCTGCACAGGACTCCAAAACGGGCTGGAGGTGACAATGCAAGATCCAGAAAATCGTCCGCGATTCCATCTGGCATTAGGCGTAACAGATCTCGACGCGGCGGCACACTTTTATGGACAGGTTCTTGGCTGTCCGCGCGGACGGTCCGACAAAGACTGGATCGACTGGAATCTCTATGGACATCAAGTTGTCACCCACCGGGTTGCTCGGGGACCCGAAAGTGCCCACAATGCAGTCGACGGGCACGACGTACCTATTCCCCATTTCGGCCTCATTCTCTCTGTCAATGACTTTCATGAGCTTGCAGAGCGACTCAAGACTCACCCGCTGACCTTTGTCATCGAGCCCTACCTCCGCTTCGCAGGCGAGATAGGCGAACAGTGGACGATGTTCTTTCGCGACCCAACAGGAAATGCGATCGAGTGCAAGGCCTTTGCCGACGACTCTCAGGTATTCCAGAACTAGACCACTCGGCATCTGCTCGTTGCATGCCGATCTCGCTCGAAGCACCTCAGGGAAAAGGATGCGGACTGAGCACAATCGGGTGTGGCCAGGTGACCACAAAATACGGGCCGATCCGAACGATCTTCTCCGGTAGGCCAAAGGTTTTCTCGGCAGTCGCACGATTGACATGCCCGTGGGGTTTGGTCGCGTAAATAAGAAAGGCAAAGTGATTGTCTTTATACCAATCAATTGTCGCCTGACGACCATCGGGAACAATCTTCATTGAAAGATTTGCTACAACTGGGCGAATCGTCACAAGCTCTCGGGTATTCACCGTGACAATCGACGATGCCCAGTAGTCACCGACACCCGAATACAGGTGATGGGCAATCAAAAACTGCTCGAGCTCAGCCGTTGGGGCGGGCGGTGGACCATCTCTTGAGTCAAGGATTGATGAGGTTGCACAGAGGCCCGTTACCAACACGAGAACAACGAGCGATATCTTCCACATGCGATCAGTGAACGTCGTGATGAGCCGTCCAATGACGCGTGCTCCAAGCGCGACAGAGAAGATCATCACCGGATCGAGATAGCGCGCGTAGTTCGTGTTGTTCGACAGCGTCAACAGCCCAAATGTCCCGATAGCGCCAAGCGTCATGCACAACAAGAGATCATCGACGCGCCACAGACTCTGATCACTCTCGTTGCCCTCGCCAAGTTCAATCAGACGTGAGACTCGGAGCGGGATCCATCGCATTGCTCCGAGAACTGCGCTAACAAGTGCGATGACAGATGCACCTACAACGCCAATAAACACCAGCGCACGGACAAGCGCGAAGACCGGAGCAATCGAAGGGCCCGAAATTGGGCCGAGGTGAGTTCCAAAAAGTGCACTCAGCCAGCTCGCAAAGTGCCCGACGTCGCGGGTGAGCTGTGACAGACCGACCGTGTGATGACTCTCGTGAACACGAAAGGTTCCAACTGCAACCGCAATGAGTCGAATCACCAACGCCACGACAAAGGCTGCAACTGCGGCGGTGATCGGAACCATGCCTGCTCGAATCGATCGCCTGCGGGCGACGGCAAGAAGTCCGGCAACCAAGATCGGAACAACACCGAGCGAAAGCATCTGGAAGTCACCAGAGAGCCCAAGGCCAAGAATGCAAACAGCGACAATCCAGCGCCAACCGAATGAAGATCTTGAGAGAAAAAAGACAGCAAGAAGGCAGTAGAGCGTGGTCACGACATGCCACGGGCCCTGGAGGAGATAGTACGCGCCAGTGTGACTGGGAAAGACAAGCGCCGCGGCGATGAAGACCGCTGCGAATACGCGCCCCCGTTTTGCAAGGCCCAATCCAGAGAGCGCGATCCCAACAGTGATACAGAGTGCTGCAATGAACGCGGGAACGAGGTGCATGAGGAGCGGCTGCACTCCGATCAGTGCGACACCGAGTGCATAAAAAAGAACATCAACGGTCCAGAACGAATCGAGCGACAACGACCAACCGTGCAAGAAAAGACCTCCGTGCATGACCGCGGAACCCTCCAACACCACTGTGGCTCCATCTGCATTTGGCGCATAGGCGCGCGTTGAAACAAAACAAAGCCAAGCGGTCAACCCAGCAACGCTTAGGAGTGCAATAACGAGGCGCAGCGCAAGCTGGGCTGTTGGACGACCGCGCACGACACCTCCCTTATCGATATGTTTTGCCGAGGAGATGCCGTGTGTTCGACAAAACACTCCCCCTCTCTGTCATTTTGAGTCTTTCATCTCTTTGGCCCGTGCAGGCATCTGCGCTGCAAGGGGCGATCGCAGATCGCTCACCTGAGCACTCGTCGACGCCGCGCCAAGGCCTCAAACCCAGCCCGGTCTCCGTTCTGATTGGGTCCTCCTTATGTTGAACGGATAAGACCTCCGTCGACGCGGATCTGCTCACCGGTGATGTAGCGGGCTCCATCACCACAGAGGAAGGTCACCATTGCGGCAAACTCCTCTGGAGTCCCGTAGCGACCAAGCGGGATCAAACGCTCTGCAGCTGCCTTCACCTCTTCCATTGAGGTCTTCGAATGCTCTGCCCTTGCCTTGTCGATCTGGATGGTGCGATCAGTTGCAAGGCGGCCGGGATGGACCATATTGACGGTGATCCCCTCGGAGGCAACATCTTCCGCGAGCAGCTTGAGGTAACTCGCTACGGCAGCCCGGAAGATGCTTGACGACGCGAGAAGAGGGATCGGCTGTTGCACCGAGGTCGACCCGATTGCGACGATGCGTCCCCAACCCTGATCCCTCATCTTGGGCAGACACGAATTGACGAGCTGCAACGGTCCGTAGAGCAAAAGCTCACCTGCGATCTGAAGCGACTCTGTATCAAGATCGATCGCGCGCGAAGGCGGCGGTCCACCACTGTTGAGGATCAAGATGTCGGGGGGACCAAGGTCGCTCCCAACTTGCTCGAGTGCGCGGGCGACACTTTCGGCGTCTCTCACATCCATTTCGACTCCGATACCTCGAGAAAACGCCTTCGCCTCCTGCTCCGCCAACTCCCTGCGTCGCCCCGCGAGAGCGACATGAACTCCCTCGCCCGCAAGCGCGCGACCGACCGCGAGGCCAAGACCAGCGGTACCCCCGACTACCAGCGCAATGCGACCTTCAAGATTGAGTTCCATGATGTCAACACCTCCGTACTTTCCATCGTTTCATGGAACCTTGGCCCAAGGAATGAATGACGCCTGCTACCAAGACGACCGCTTGTCAAAGAGGCGGGTCCTGCGAATGTGAGGCAACAGGCGCGCTTTGAGAGAGGTCGGGAACTGACCTTGTTTTCCCAGCATCATGGAGTATCTCCTATGGTCGAGAGAGCACATACTCAAGGGAGCCATCCGGAAGATGCAATCTGACCAAAAGGACCAACCAGATTGGGACGTCGCGATCGCAATTGAGACCCAGCCACACGTCGCCCTTTACCTGAAGACTGCCTTGGGAGTGCCAAACCAACCAGGGTCTCCCTCCGATTTACAAGATGACATCCCCGAACTATCCCGTTCGATACCCAATGGCTGGGTAGAGCTCGTTCATCGAAATTGGCACGGCTGGTGGATTGCGATCTTGAACAGTGAATCTGTCAAACTCAACCGCGGGCACCTCCAAAATCGGCTCGATTGGAAGAACGCCGTCCAGCAATCACAGCGCGACTCTGATGTCTTTACCTGGTTTTCTCTGGGAGATTACGCCACCAGTCGAAAGATCATTGGCCCAATCGTCCACGAGGCGACTCTCTGGTTTACCCAAAAGCGGCAAGATTTCGAGGAACAGATGCCGGAGTTTGACGTTGCTCGATACACGGAGATCGCAAGAACGATCGCAGCGAACTTCGAAGATCATGCAGGGCGCATGCACGCCGAATTTTCTGTGTTGGGCCTTCCCGATAACTGGACCCAGCGAGTGAACAACTCGACAATCGCATGTTCAATCGCAGTCGCAAATGACGAAAGTCAGTTCCAATCCCTTATCGAGCAGTCCTTCGTCGCAGGCCTCTCCGAATGATCAGTGGTAACTGATCTGGGCTTCTGGTTGCTTTCTCAATGAACGATGAAATGGCGCGAACGCAAGATCTCTACGGGATGTTCAGCGAGGTGCCTCGTAGGAACGATGACCTTCGACGCGCGCGAGAAGCACTCGATCCTCGCTGGGTCGTCGGATGCATCGGGTCCACCTCACGTCAGGATGCTCAATGAGTGGTCACACACGATCGCCGCAATCCATCATTTCTCGTCCCACGGGCCCACACGAATGCGTGAAACGATCTTCTCGGTGGCATGATTGAGTGCTCACCGTTTGGAATGCGAGTAGGGGCCGTAGCTCAGTGGTCAGAGCAGGGGACTCATAATCCCTTGGTCGAGGGTTCGATCCCCTCCGGCCCCACATATTCCCAGTTCAATGGCGTTGTAGGAAACCGCGAATGAACCAGCGCGGTGCACGTCAGGGGCCGGATACACCGCCCGAAACATCGACCACGATTGAAGCGTTCACTACGACCTCGCCCGTCTTCGCCATGGCATTGCTACTTTGATATTCAAGGTGGAACTGAAATCCGATATGTCGCTGAGATACTCGGCCATGCCCGCTTGAAGACAACTCAGTTGCTCAGAGCGCCAAATGAAGACGTAGCGCCTCGTCAAGCGCGGCGAGGAGATCCAAAGGAAGAATCCCAAGGCGAGGGCCAATCTGCTCGAATGCAATCGAACGGACCTGCTCGGCCTGTGCCTTCGAATCTTGTTCGATGCCACAAGCTCTGGCGGAGAGCAGCACCTGGAACGGATAAATCCGTTCCACATTGGATGTAACCGGCACGACGGTGACAACGCCACGTCCGAGCCTTTCCGCCGATGCATTTGCACCGTCATTACTAACGATCACAGCAGGACGACGTTTATTAGCTGCTACGCCTCTGGCGGGTTCGAGGTCAACAAGGTAGACCTCACCGCGGTGCATCGTCAGGAGAGCCCATCGTTGGTGGTGGATTCCCAGAGCTGCTTGTCAGCGCTCGCTAACCACTCGGCCCATGCCAGCTCGTAATCTTGACCCAATTCTGACGCACGCAAGAGGCGAACCGCCTTATGGAGTGCTGCCGACCGCGAGGCTATTCCCTGTGCTACCACGTACTCATCGAGGAACTCGACGTCTTCGCTCGGAAGACTCACGCTTACCTTCATACTTCGATACTACCACTGGTAGTACTGTGATACCAAACATCGAATTCAGCAACTATCGATGGTCAAGCCAATCGGCCCATGAGGGAGACCGCGAGCATTGCAGCGAGGAAAATGGAAGGCGCCTTGCTGTTGGC
>DATLTI010000086.1:0-10592 GCA_035533675.1 Acidimicrobiales bacterium
CCAGTTTGCACATCCGGATCTTGAGTCCACGCGCCTTGAGGAGTCGGCCGAGCGATGAGGCAGTGAGGCCCTTTCCGAGTGAGCTCGATACGCCACCGGTAACAAACACGAACTTAGCCACTACATCCTCCGTCATCTGCCCCCCTCACGCTAGCGGCTGTTCGGCCAAAGGAGCGAGATGTTCGGCAAATATCACCAAGGAATCTGACGATCCCTGACAACTACCTCGAGCAGTTCGGCAGCGTGTCGCCGCGCGTTCTCGGAATCTGGATGACCTGACAGCATTCGAGCGAGTTCGCTTATACGTCTCTCTCCCTCGACCGCCTCAACGTGCGCGAGGGTCCGATCACCGCTCTGTTGCTTCACCACTACGAGCTGATTGTCGGCAAATGCCGCTACCTGCGCGAGATGAGTCACGACGATGACCTGGTGGTCGCGTCCGAGTTCTCTCAGTGCACGCCCGACTGCAAGCGCAGCCTCTCCACCGATTCCTGCATCGACCTCATCGAAAATGAGCGTCGATGGTCCGGCGCTAAGTACAAGGCGAAGCGCGAGCATCGTACGAGAGAGCTCTCCACCGGAGGCGACTTTGCTGAGCGGGAGCGCAGATTCGCCAGGGTTCGCACACAGGAGAAAGGTCACCTCGTCGGCAACCCCTG
This sequence comes from Acidimicrobiales bacterium, assembly GCA_035533675.1. Classification (GTDB taxonomy): domain Bacteria; phylum Actinomycetota; class Acidimicrobiia; order Acidimicrobiales; family Bog-793; genus CAIVND01. Next base: position 660 of record DATLTI010000086.1, read on the forward strand.
AGTTTGGAAGGTCGATCTCGATAGTTGCCTTTTGAAGTCCGAGATTATGCAGGTGAGACTCCACCTGTTGAGCAAGTGGGAGCGCAGCCTTGCGACGAAGGTCTCCGACCCGCCCCTCCTCGGTACGCACGTTCTCGAGCAAAGTGCCTCGCTGGTGCAAAAGTTGTTTACGCGTCTCGTCGGACGATGTTGCCCGTTCGAGTCGTGTGATAAGAGCATTGCGCGCCTCAAGCACGGCCGATAGAGAGTCCCCGTGCTTTTTCTTGAGGCGAGCAAAGCTGGCGCGCCGCTCACGAATCTCCTCAAGACGCGTTGGATCCTCCTCAAAGGTCTCTATTGATCTTCTCAATTCGGCAGATACGTCGTCGAGTTCGGCACTCAGTGCGCGTAGCCGTTCAACAAAGGCATTTAAGGCCATATGAGGGCCGAGAGACTCTATGGATGTTCCGAGAAGATCCCGAGCTCCCCTGGTCTCACCGCCAACGATGTCCTCATACGCTCGAGCTGCAGATTCCCTGAGCGAAACAGCCCGTGAGAGAACTTCTTGCTCAGTCTCAAGTTCCTCATCCTCGCTCGGCGACGAGATCTGGAGTGTTTCGATCTCATCCAATTCGAACTGCCAGAGATCGAGTTCACGGGCACGAAGTAGCTCGTCCCCGCCCAATTTTTCGATTTCGAGATCGATTGACCGGATCGCGCTTCGAAGCTGTCGCAGGGGTTCAAGATCTACCTTGGCAAACTGGTCGAGCGCCCGTCGCTGTTCGGCTGGCGCCAACAGCGACTGATGCGCGTGCTGGCCATAGAGATCCACGAGGTCAGAGCCAAGTTCGGCAAGCGCAGTGAGTGGTGTGAGCGATCCATTGATGAATGCCCGAGAGCGGCCACCTCGTGGAACGGTGCGTCGCACAATCGTCTCGCTTGCCTCATGGAAGAAGCGTCCCTCAATGCTCGATTCGGTTGCGCCGGAGCGCACCATGTCAGGATCGGACTTTCCACCTACCAACAGCTCAAGCGCATCGACGATCATGGTTTTCCCGGCACCGGTCTCACCGGTGATTGCCGTCATTCCTTCGTCGAGCACAAGATCGACATCGGCAATGACCCCGAGATCGCGTACGCGAAGCTCATTGATCATCCGCTAGCGATCCAGCAGTCCGAACTTTGTATGCAAAATCTTGTAGAACCCGCGATCTCCGATCTTGATCATGCGGGCAACGTGCGGAGAGGCACCAACTTCGACAAGGTCTCCGGGAGAGAGTTCTGCAATGCGTTCACCATCAACGACAGCGACTGCCTCGCGATCAGCCAGGAGTTCAAAGCAGATACGTAGCTCGGGTTCGATGATCAATGTCCGGTCAAACAACATGTGCGGTGCGATCGGAGTCATCACCAGGGCTTCGAGTCTTGGCGAGACAATCGGGCCGCGAAGCGAAAGGTTGTATGCAGTCGACCCGGTCGGAGTTGAGACCAGCATTCCGTCTGCGGCATAGGTGAGGAACTGATCATTCCCGATCTTCACGGCGAGGTGGATGGTGTGGCCATCGGAGGTTTTTTCGACCACAACCTCATTCATTGCCACGACCTTTGAAACGATCTCCTGTCCTGAATCACCAGAGGTAATCGAGACCTCGAGCAGCATGCGGTCTTCGACGGCATAATCGCCAGCAGCCAAAAGAGCACATGCCTGGGTGACTTCGTCAGGTTCAACGGTCGTCAGGTAGCCAAGATTGCCGAGATTGACTCCGAGCACGGGTATCCCTGAGGGGGCTGCAAGAGCCACCGTGCGCAACATTGTCCCGTCTCCTCCGAGGCTGATGACACAGTCGATGTCTCTTTGAAACAGTGCTTCCGACGGACCGTCTTCACCATCATCGGTATGCACCACCACGCCACGATCTTGCCACCAACGTTGAACAATGTCGGCAAGCTCTCGCGCCACCAATCGCTGCGGATGAACCACCAGCGCGATCTCTCGCATATTAAGCGTTCCTCTTTGGATGGTCATTGCATCAACTGAACCTTGCAGGTCAAATCCGCGCGGTCCTTATTGTCTCGCCCCGTTGATCCATCCTGGGGCTCAGCTCTCGCCGTCGCGAGGCTGCGTGATCGTCTTGTCATCATCGTTCGCAGTGCGAGCAAGCTCCGATCGGGATCCAGCCGCGTCCTTGCCCTCCGGTGTTATCGGTTCGGCAAGATGCACAAGAACCTCGCGGAGTTGTTCGGAAAAGGTCTTTGCTGCATCGACAATGTCACCCCGACGTGCCTTGAAACGCTGCCCAAGTTCACCGAGCGAATCGACAGACTTCGCGATGTTGAATACGGCCTCGCCGACGTTCTTCGCTCGATCCTTGACGTCTTCAAGATGCGACTCGGTTGCGACGGTGGTTGTGCGAGCACTCTTTGTGAGATTGTGCACGAGATCAGACAGATTGAGATCATCCGAACCGATCTTGCTCGCCCCCTTTTGGATCAGGCGTTCCACCCCATCTCGAAACAGCTTGCGCGAGTAACCAGCCATGTCACGAGTGTAGGCCGGAACTCGCGAGAATCTGCTGAGGAGTGCTTCCAAGCGCCTCTGCGACGACGAAAAGAAGATCAGGTCCATCGATATCCGGGGTGGGCACAACCAGTGTTTCGTCACCGGTCACTCCAGAGCGCACCATGCCGAATCTGGCACCGAGACCCCGGGCAAGCTCTCCGTCGGTTTCGGAGCGATCTCCAATGACGACCGATACCCGGCCGAGGACTGTGGTCACGAGCTTTACTGAAGGGGCATAGGGTTTTCCTGCAATAACGGGATGGACCCGCGTTGTGTATTCAACCGCTGCAACAAGTGCTCCCCCGCCAGGAAGAACCCCATTTGAGGTCGGGTAGGTTGCATCGTCGTTTGTCGCAAGAAACTTCGCTCCGCGAGTTATAGCGCGGCAGGCTCTTGTGAGCCGATCAAAGGTCAGTCCCCGGTCAAGCCCGACGATGACGGCGTCGATCTGGTCAGAGTCCCTGAGAATGTCAAGGTCTATGACCTCTATGCCGCGCTCAACGAGTGCCTCGACGATGCCTGCTCCGCCGAGAACCGTCGCACGAGCACCAGCAGGCAACAGCGCCGCGGCAGCCTGTGACGAGCTGAGCAGGTCCTCGCCAGCGAGATCGATACCATGACGCTTGAACTTTTCGAGCATCGACACCCGTGTGGAAAAAGAGTTATTCGTAAAGAACGCTACGCGAAAACCCGCGACCTGGAGTGCACGGATCGCAGCATTCGAACCCTTGATCGGTTCATCGGCCAGCCACACGACACCATCAAGATCGAGGAGCCAACAGTCTTTGGATTCGTGAGCATTCATCTGGGTATCCTCTCATCGACGAGCCCAGATCATGCAATTGGGCGAAATCGAATAGCCGAAGTTGTGCTACGAAAGGATATGACTCGCTTTGAACCCTTTTTTGGTCTCCGCTATGACGATGAACTCGCTCCCTTGGCTGAGGTCATCGCTCCTCCCTATGACATCATCGATGCAAAAGAGCGCGCCCGGCTGAGCGCACGTAGCCCTTTCAATGCAATCCATGTCGAACTGCCAGAGCCAAATGGCACGCTTGACTGCTACGAACATGCAGCACGGCTATTTGGTGAATGGGAACAACGCGGAGCGCTGCGCAGAGACGACGTCGCGGCGATCTATGTCTACCGGATGACCTTTCTTGACGAGAGCGTTCAGACGCGTTCGACAACTGGAGTCATCGGTGCTCTTGGCATCGACGCCGTGGGAGCTGGAGCGGTCCTTCCCCATGAGCGAACAATGCCAAAGCCCAAGGGAGACCGACTCGACCTCCTTCGGGCGACAAAGATCAATGTCTCCCCGATATGGGGCCTTTCGCTTGCGGGCGGCCTCGCAGAGCTGCTTGAAGGCATCACTTCGTCACAGCCTGCCCTCCAACGGGCAACTGACGATGAGGGCACGACCCATGAGCTCTGGATGGTCACAGAGCAATCCACTGTTACAGCTGTCTGCGAGCTCATCGGCACGACGCCGGTCGTGGTCGCCGATGGCCATCACCGATACGAGACCTCCGGGTACTACCGATCCGAGGTTCGTGCACACAACGGAGATCGTCCGGGTGATCATGACCTGGTGATGGCGTTGATTGTTGAACTCAGCCCTGACGAACTCTTCGTGCAGGCGATTCATCGACTCATCAGCGGGCTTCCCGAGGGGTTCGACCTTGTGTCGGCACTTGCTGACCACTTCGTCGTGAGCGACGGGCCTGATGATGTTTCCGATCTCTCAAGATCCCTGGTGCCAAACGGCGCACTTGGTCTTGTTACCAGTGCCAAGAATTACCTGTTGGTTCCCACCGACAAACTCAACACGTCAGCAGATGCTGAACTTGATTCAAGCCGCCTTGACCTCGCTCTTGTAGATCTTCCCGAGCATGAACTCGTTTACCAGCACGGCGCACATGTGTGTGCAGAGCTCGTACGTGAGGGTTCCGTCCAGTACGCCGTGTTGCTGCGACCGGCCACCGTTGCCCAGATCGCCGAGACGGCACATAGCGGCAAACGCATGCCACCGAAGACCACCTTTTTCAACCCCAAGCCGCGGACGGGAATGGTCTACAGGCCACTCATCAACGAGTAATAGCGTTCGCGGGTACCCGTTCTTGGCGTACGCGCCAAAATCATCGGTGTTAGATGGCATTTGATATGTCGTGACGAAGAACGTTTGACCTGCACTTTTGCATCTGGCCCCCGTCACGGACTCAGCCTCGGTAGGCGACGACCTGGATCGCACCGGCGACGACGACGAGGTGGTCAGCAATCGAAGGAGCGGCAAAGTGTTCGGTCGCTGGGGCGTCAATGGTGTCGACAGTTCGTCCAGTCGACAGAGAGAGCCCGAGCAGATCGTTTCCACTCACACTCCACACGAGTCCGCCACCGACTGTGGGGGAACCGTTCGCAGCCGACGAATGCCATGCAAGGTACAGATGGCCCGACCGCAACCGCAGCGCAATCATTCCGCTGTCGGGGCAGGCGAGGTAGAGATAGCCGCTCTTGTATGCATCTGCGCCTCGGCTATTACAGACCGTCTGCGATGCAACCTCGTGACCGATACCGCCAAGTCGGCGCGCATTGAGCAGGTAGGCGACGCCTTGTTTGCCGACCTCGAAGACGCGGTTGCGCGGTAGCAGTATCGGAGCGGCCGACCCCAGATCATGGTCTGTCGCGTTATCTGACTTCCAGTTGGTTGGAGCGAACCAGCTCTTCATCTTGAGCGTGCTCGAGAGTTCTATCACGGCATTGCTCATGGCGAAACGTGAATGCGAGGCTCCGTTACCCGTCGCGACGAAGATGTCACCGTCCGGTTTAACCGACATTCCTGCCGGCCCCCAGATCGCTCCTTGGTTGGCCGTCGGCACCTGGTAGACGAGCGTCGAACCGGTGCCGCTTTCGGGGACCGCCATCAGATAACCGTGATACGAACCGCAGTCTCCATAGTTGCCACCAAACCCTACGAGGACGTTTCCGTCGTCGAGACCGAGTGCTCCGCGCTGGAGTTCTGCACTCGCCGACCAGTGTGCCTGGTCAAGGTCGCGTCGAAAGAGCGTGGCACCGGTTGATGGCGAGACTGCAAGGAGCACGTGGTGAACTCTCGAGCCGACGAGCGTTTCACCCGAGACGAACAGTCGCGAGTTCGACGGATCGATGACCATGGTTGACGTAATGCCGACCGTTGGTCCGATGTCTCCGCAAGGAAGGTTGCCGGATGGTACCGCCGTACCGATCGAGCGCGTCCAGATAAGTCTTCCCGTCGAGGCAGAGAGAGCCTCCACGGTGTCGTTTTCGGTCGCAACGAACACTCGGTTGTCCGCGATCAAGGGCTCGCCATAGATCTCGCCGCGTTGTGCGTTCGACCTCCACGCGACGTGAAGCGGAGCAGATGGAGCGTCTGTGCTCTGAATGGCATCGCGTGTGTTCGTTCCGCCATAGGTGGTCCAGTTGCTTGCGTCACCGGTTACGGCGCCGGGCGCCGAAGAAGCCGATGCGTCACCCGCGAGAGCTATCAACAGACTTGGTGAGCCGATGATCACAACGAGACTGGCCCAGACGGTAATGGTTTTTCGGTATCTACGTGGCTTGATGTCTCGTATACGGCGCATGTACTCGAGCCTCGTATCCAGTGGCGAATTTCTCCAAAGCCTAAGGTCCCACCGAGACGACGCGGCACCTGGTTCGATTGTCAGTGTCAATGGTCTGGATATTGGGTTTGCCAACGGATACCTTGCTGGACAAACTGTTAAGCCCTCGCACAACCCCAGAACTCACCTCATGGCAAAACAGAGAATCACGACACGTTAAATGGCGCATACGACATCTATACGACAACTGCAATGGCGTTATGACATCTCATTTAGCCACCTACAATCGGGTTGAGCCAAGACCAGTTCGGGCTGAGCTAGGCGATACTTATCGAACGGTCGAGAAAGACATCTTGCACCGCGTTAATCAGCGCAACGCCCTCGCTTCGTGGGCGCTGGAACGCTTTACGTCCGACGATAAGCCCCATGCCTCCGGCGCGCTTGTTGATCACCGCAGTGCGCACCGCAGCAACGAGATCACTTGCACCCGCGGACTCTCCTCCTGAGTTGATCAGTCCGATACGGCCCAAGTAGCAGTTGACGACCTGCCAGCGGGTCAGGTCGATCGGGTGATCAGTAGTCAATTGCGAATACACCAGCGGGTCGGTTCGGCCAAATTTCAATGCGGTGTAACCGCCATTGTTCTCAGGCTGTTTCTGTTTGATGATGTCCGCCTCAATCGTCACGCCAAGATGGTTTGCCTGGCCCGTAAGGTCTGCTGAAAGGTGATAATCAGCTTCCTTAGTCTTGAAGGCATTGTTTCGTAGGTACGTCCACAAAACAGTAAAGAGCCCGTGACGGTGTGCCTCTGCAAACATCGCAGAGACCTCTCGTATCTGGCGCGTGGCTTCGTCGGATCCAAAGTAAATCGTGGCACCAACACCCGCTGCACCGAGGTCCAATGCCTGTCGCACGCTGCCAAAGGGGACTTGGTCATACTTTGATGGATACGTGAGCAGTTCATTGTGATTGAGTTTTACGATGAACGGGATCTTGTGTGCGTAGCGCCTTGAGACGATTCCAAGACCACCAAGCGTCGTGGCAACTGCATTGCACCCAGCATCCAACGCGAGTTCAACGATGTTCTTCGGATCGAAATAATCCGGGTTCTTGGAAAAGCTTGCCGCAGCGGAATGTTCGATCCCCTGGTCGACCGGGAGAATCGATAGGTACCCGGTACCTCCGAGACGACCATGGCTATAAAGCTGGCCGAGGCTGCGCAAAACAGCCGGACTACGATCGCTCTCGCAAAACACGCGATCGATGAAATCAGGTCCCGGAAGAATAAGACGGTCTGAGCTGAATGCCGTGGCATGGTGCTCAAGCAGGCTCTTCGCCTCATCGCCAAGAAGCTCCTCGATATTGACGCCCATCGCCATCCTCCTTCAAACCGGTATCTCCCCGGTGGTTTGCCCGTGCAACCGTGTGCTTCAAAACCCTATCGAACGTCACCGCTCTGCTGCGGGGGAAATGCCAATTCAAGTGTTTCTAGCGAAGAGAGGCGAGCCGCTCGAGCGCATCGGAGAGCTCTGAATCAGCATCGACAACGCGACGGAAGAGCTCTCTTGCCCTTGGAATGTCACCACTTCTCTCGTAGAGATCCGCAAGCGCATACCACTGACGAATATGGCGCTCCAGCGGTTTGCGTACGGGACGGCTCGCCGTTGGCGCCAAGAGCGCAATTGCCTCTGCGATTCGACCGCGATCCGCGAGCGACCCGGCCATGACAAGACGGCCCTCGGCCAGTACATCGCTGCCCGCGCCGTACTGGCGGAGCTCATTCCAAAGTTCGTTGACGCGGTCGTGGTTTCGAAGCGCCCGTTCGCAGTCGGCAAGAACAGGGTGCTGATCGACTGATCCGGTCAGCTCATAAAATGCGCTCAATTCGCGAATTGCCTCCTTCCACCGGCCGAGCCGATAGAAGGTGAGGCCATAGAGCTCACGGACCGCGGCAACCTTTGGTGTTGTGCGAACAAGCTCGCGAAGAATTGACAGAGTCTCTGGATAACGGTCCCTACTGTATGCACGCGACGCGCCGGCAAGCCTGAGCTCTACTCTTGCAAGAAATCTTGCCGGTACTGCAGCTCCCAGTTCTGAGGCCACATCGACTGGAAGTTTGCGCCTTCTCTGGGGGCGCTTGGTGGTTGGAACCTTCGCTGCGGCCATCGCCTGACGACGAGCCTCGGCACGCTCGTGAGCTGTCATGATCGCAGATTCACCGGCGCCCTTTATGGCAAAACGAGCCTCGGGTACTGGCGAACGTGTCGCTCTTGTCGACCCTGATTCTGAATCGCGCACTGGTCTTGTCTGTCTCTTTGGCTCTGTGCGCTCATCGATAGAGGACTCATTCAGCGCATTGGCCCCATGGCGAGTGACACTTCCCCATGTTGGGCGACGTGTGCGCGGATCCTCGCTTGGACGCGTGAAAGAGCTGTTGCGATCTGAATCACGCCTGTTATCTCGCGGTCCGCGTGTTGAGCCACTCTCTCGACGATCCCTTGATGGGCGTAGATCCGAATCTGATGAGAACCGGTCGCGTGGACCAGAGCCTCCAGACGAAGGCCTGCGAGGCACAGAGCGCTTTCCAACGCCTGGCCGTTCAACGGATCGCTGCGCCCCTTGACCAGATGGACGCAACGGGCGCGAGGGAATCTTTCGCGTCGGCGAACTCGAAGATGATCGAGTCGATTCATCACGTGAACTTGGATACTCCCTTGGCGAGCGTGAACGCGGTGTCGCCGAACGACGATCGTAGCGATCGGCCTCCCGTTCTCTTTGTCGCTCAGGACTCTGTGACACTGGACGCCCGATGCGCGAGGGAGTCTGAGTCCGCGGGGAACGTCCCGGCTCGGCCTCGCGCTTTGCAAAAGGTCGGGAGGCGGGTCCACGCCCGCTTGAAACGGGACGAGCGTCATCGCTCGTTTCGTGTCTCTTTGGTTGGGGCGTGAACGCCCGCGCAGGACGAGACGTTGTCGGCCGTTGCATCCGCGTGGCTGAACCCGATCGAGCTGTAGAGGACGTGTGGTCCTGTGGGGCGCGCGGCCCCGAGCCCCTGCCGATATCTGTCGATCCACCGCGCGGGCGCGCTGGTTGGGATTTGGGGCGGATCGGTCGTCGGTCGTTTCCCTCGCCAAAGGTCACTGGTGGACGCTTCGAAGAGGCACGGAGACCAGAGCTCGATGGTCGACGGGGCACCGGTGAGGCGGGACGCGGCCGGGCCGAACGCGTCGTGCCCGCTGAAGAAGCGCGCGCAGGGTTTGTTCGCGGCGCGCGTGAGGGAGAAGTTGGGCCGCGCCGGGGGCCGTCGTCGCCGTCTTGTGGTGTGCGGCCCATTGGTTTCGAAGGCATGTGTAGTGACCCTAATTCGATAGTGGAGCGGAAATTCCACTCTCTTGATTGTGACTCCGAAGATCTGGTTTTGACCACGGGTCTACACGCCAGTCTGGAGCGGTGAAACAGCAACAGCCCCACCGCTGAACTCAATTGAGATCTGCAGTGAGGCTGTTTGAGATAAATTCCGGCAGCGCCCTACTCTCCCAGGGAGTCTCCCCCCAAGTACCATCGGCGCAGGCAGGCTTAACTACCGTGTTCGGGATGGGAACGGGTGTGACCCTGCCGCCATGGCCACCGGAAACTCTAGCTAAACGTCACCAATCGCCAAGAAGGGGGTCAGTGACGCACAGGTCGCCGAAGCGATTCCCTGTGAGCCATCCATAGCGAGCACGAGCGAAAATCCAAGCCCTCGGCCGATTAGTACCGGTCGGCTGAACACGTTACCGTGCTTACACCTCCGGCCTA